>JAITWW010000143.1 GCA_031285085.1 Candidatus Methanofilum arcanum | reverse complement strand
TTCCCTACACGACGCTCTTCCGATCTATGGGTACTCCCTGCACCAATATCATGGGAAGAGCAGGATGATCTCTTTCATAAATATTTTTTATATAATCTGGTACGCCATCATCAAGTAATGTTAATGTTACTTTGACAGCATCACCGAACTCTGCATGAAGCTCTTTTTTCAAAGCATCAACCGCTGGAAGGAGTGCATTTGTTGGTGCACAATCATATAATCCACAGCTTCTGTCAGAATCACAAGGAAATGGTGAACATTCCATATTCTTATAACCAACAATCTCAAGTATAACGTTCTCTGTCATCTGTTTATCCTTACTGTAATATTTTAGTATTTTAGTTTTTTTCTCACAGGGTAGTCACGTCACTGTGCAACGATATTTCCATGCTCTTTCATCGTACTCACGGTACTATCTCCATTGAACCTGCACAGCTCATGTAATGTTCGCTCCATGATCTCGCGGCCGAGTTCAGGTTCCAGGGACTCTAGCCACACAAAAAAGCCAACTCGTGGAGGAGTGCGTCGTTCATACTTAAATACTCTATTACCCTGGTATACCATCTTGTAAAACTCTTTTCTTCCCCGAGGGCGAAGATATATCAAAGGAGTGTAATCAGGGACATCTACAGCAAATATTACTTTTGAAAACTGCGATTTAATACTATTAATATCTAAAAACTCTCCCTTGTACTCAAAAATATACTGCTTGCAAAGCGCTTTGATCGCAGATTGGTAGAGTGCTCCAAAGAGAATTTTTTTCACCAGTGATGCTGTGGTTGCAGGGGATGGAAGTGAAAGAATAGCATTTGATTCAAACTGCTTATAAATCCATTCTTTTTCAATATCATGAAATAGTTTGTAATCGAGTTGGCGCTTTGTTATGAGATCTGTTGCATAGCACACTTTTTGAGAAGGTATTTTTTGAGATTTATTTGTTTTCCACTTCCCTTGAATATATTCTTGCAGCTTTTCGCATGATGCTGTTGAGATGCTGATGTGTTCCTCTGAGGCAAGCACCATATGCCCTCCCCTGTATTTTGTTAATGGAAATGATGTTGCCAAGATAAAGGTAACTTCCTGCTGACCAAATAAATATCGAATCATTTGCTTTTTATAATAGATCTCTTGCATGAAATCCTTGAGATCAGCAGGTGAGGTTACAACTTCAACAATGACAATAGAACCATCCATCTGCGTCATTACAAGATCAAACTCAGCCAGATCCTGTCCATTTCCACGAATAGTAATATCGCCATTACGTGAATAGAAAAAACCATTTTGTCCTAGTTTTGGATGGATGCGCTTCTTTGGTGCGTCATTTCCTTTTAAAACCATCGCTTTTATAGCAGGGTTGCTCCCTGCAATATCCAGAAATAACTCATACATGATAAACTCATACCAGCGCCCCTCTGCTGATCGCAAAAATGAGATATCATCTGAGGACAACTTTTGCTTCTCAATCTTTGTAAGATGACGAAGTGCCTGGATCGCGTGCACTCTTTGAGGCACGAACAACTTCTTGTTTTCAAGAATCCAGCGGTTAAAGTCACTCATATGTGGTATTCCTTTCCTTGTCACCAAAACTAAGAACTATAGAACACAGGTACTTTTTAATGACTCCCATATATAGATTTTCACAGCATGATGGAATAGATTATATATGGAGAAAAGCGAATATGTGAATGTTTGAAAAACATCCAATGTGTGATGTTTCCATCTCAGTGGTCATAAGTCTCACAACCTCCTCCTCATTCACAAACATATATATGTGTTAATGTCACTATTATAATGCTGATTGCTGTGGGTCCGTAGCTCAGTTCGGCAGAGCGCCTGGCTTTTAACCAGGTGGTCAGGGGTTCAAATCCCTTCGGGCCCGTTTCCACGCAGTTTTTTGGTGGTTTTTCACAATCTTTTTGAAAATCTAAAAATAAGTCTTTGACAATCCAACACATCGAGGGGGTATTGGCGCTGAGCTCTGAAGTTAATGTATTAAAACATGAAATGGTACCTGAACATAGTATCATGAGTGCTGAAGACGTAGAATTGCTTTTTTCCACGTACCGGATAGGTTCTGAAGATCTTCCGCGTATCTATCATGATGATCCAGCAGTACTTGCCATCGGTGCAAAAATAAATGATGTCATCAAAATCGTCCGCAAAAGTCTTACTGCTGGTCGGGCAGAATCATATCGTCTTGTCGTAAAACGACCCAAAAAATAATGGGGCTGATGTATTGATCAATACCAACATTTTATCTCAAGCATATTTTGCGCGTGAACACGTAGCCCGCCATCAACTTGACTCTTACAATCATTTTCTCACACACAATCTACAGAATGTGGTTGCAGAGCAAAAAGTAATTGAAACTGACATTGAATCTCGTGGCAAAGGAAATGAATCTGTTTCTGTTGAACTTGGCGAGCTTCGTGTTTTAAAACCACTCGTGCGTGAAGCAGATGGCTCACAATCTGAGTTGTTTCCAAGCGAAGCTCGACTTCGAAATATCACCTATGCCGCACCAATCCAACTTGATTTAACACTAGTACAGGGTGAGGTCCGTTATGAGCCCGTCACTGCAACCATTGGGCAGCTCCCAATCATGGTTGGCTCTGTTGCATGCAACTTACATGGGTACTCTGATGCAGAGCGCATAGAGCACGGCGAAGATCCACTTGACCCTGGAGGTTATTTCATCGTTAATGGAACAGAACGAGTTCTGATAACACTTGAAGATCTTGCTTCAAACAAGATTATGACAGAGTACACTGAACGATACAATGAGCGAATATATGTTGCAAAGGTATTTTCACAGTTTCGAGGATACCGTGCACTCGTTGTTGTAGAACGAAATCGAAAAAATCTCCTTGAAGTAACCTTTCCATCTGTCGCAGGCCACCTAAAATTCGTTGATCTGATGCGTGCACTTGGTATGAACTCTGATCAGGAGATTGTGACAGCAGTATCTGGCGATGAAGAGATTCTCACATTCATGATGCAAAATTTGGAAGAGAGTGAGTGTGACACCGTTGACTGCGGTATAATGTATGTCGGAAAAAAACTTGCACCAAACCAGACACGTGACTATCAACGAAAACGTGCAGAATTCGTACTTGACAACTACTTACTGCCACACCTGAACTATATGATGCCTCGTTATGTTGATGAAGAGGATCCCGAAGGTGCCGTGGTTGTGCACGGTGTGCGCCTTGCAAAAGCTCATTTCCTTGGGCGTATGGCTGAAGCCTGCTTTGATCTCGTTTTAAACAGAAGGCGAATAGATGATAAGGATCATTACTCAAACAAACGCCTCAAACTTGCAGGCGATCTAATGGAAGATCTATTCCGTATCTCTCTCAACAGATTGACCCGTGATATTAAGTATCAGTTAGAACGCGCCAGTATGAGACATCGTGATCTCTCTATTGCAACTGCGGTGCGTGCTGATGTGCTTACAGAGCGTCTACTACACCCACTTGCAACCGGAAATTGGGTAGGAGGGAGAACTGGTGTCTCACAACTTCTTGATCGAGTTGATCACATGAGTGTCCTCTCTCACCTTCGTCGTGTTATCTCTCCATTGTCACGCTCTCAACCTCACTTCGAAGCTCGTGATCTACACCCAACACAGTGGGGTCGCATCTGCCCAAGTGAGACTCCAGAAGGTCCAAACTGTGGCCTTGTGAAAAATTTTGCTCAAATGGTTGAGATAAGCAAAGGTGTTCCTGTCGACGAAGATATCATTCGCATGCTTTACTCCCTTGGTGTTGAACAAATTCGGGGAGAAATTCGATGAATCGTGTTGCAACAAAATCTCGTGTATTTGTTGATGGTGCATTAATTGGTCTTGTAGATGACCCAGAAGGTCTTGCCCAACGCATTCGCCAGATGCGTCGTCAAGGTCTGATCTCTACAGAGGTCAACTGCTCACACAAAACCTTTAATGGAGACGTTATTATTCATACCGATCGCGGACGTGCCCGCAGACCATTAATTGTGGTGAAAGATAGTCTTCCTATTGTGAAGCAATCTGATCTCGACAATATGGCAAGTGGAGGGACTACGTTTCAAGATTTCGTGAAAAAGGGATATATTGAATTTATCGATGCAGAAGAAGAAGAGGATCTGTTGATTGCAATCCGTCAGGAAGATCTCACACCCAAGCATACACATCTTGAGATCGATCCTGCTCTGATTCTTGGCATTGGGGCTGCACATGTTCCATTCCCTGAGCACAATGCAAGTCCACGTGTAACCATGGGAGCAGGTATGATTAAACAGGCTCTTGGATTTGCATCTGCAAATATGAAACTGCGCCCTGATACCAGGGCCCATCAGTTACATTATGTGCAAAAGCCCCTCACTCATACGCAGACCTCAAAGCTAGTTGGATCAGATGATCGCGCTGCCGGTCAGAATCTTGTAGTTGCAGTTCTTTCATATGAAGGATATAATATTGAAGATGCTTTAATTTTTAATAAAGGATCAATTGAACGTGGTGTTGGAAGATCTCACTTTTTTAGAACCTATGATGGAGAAGAACGTCGGTACCCAGGAGGGCAGATCGATCGTATTGAGGTTCCAAATGAAGATGTGACTGGAACACATGGTTCTGACTTTTACGCCAATCTTGACGACGATGGAATTATTAATCCTGAAACAATTGTCCGTGAAAAAGATGTACTCATTGGAAAAACATCTCCACCGAGATTTTTGGAAGAACCAACTGGAGATCTTATTTCTGTTGAAAAGAGACGAGATACATCCGTTACCATGCGTTCAAATGAACGCGGTGTGGTTGACACGGTCATTCTAACAGAAGGAGAAAATAATTCAAAACTCGTGAAAGTCAGAACACGTGATCTTCGTATTCCTGAGGTCGGTGACAAGTTTGCATCTCGCCATGGACAAAAAGGAGTTGTAGGTCTTATCATCCCCTCTATAGATATGCCATTTACAGCAAGTGGTATGTCTCCAGATCTTATCGTAAATCCCCATGCAATCCCATCACGTATGACTGTTGGTCACATGATTGAGATGGTTGGTGGAAAAGTAGGTTCTCTTGAAGGACGCCGTATTAATGGAACCGCATTCTCTGGAGAAAGGGAAGAAAATCTCCGAGAGTCCCTCAAGAGATTCGGTTTTTCACACTCCGGTCGTGAAGCCATGTGGGATGGCATTACCGGCAAGCAATTTTCAGCAGATATCTATGTTGGTGTCATTTATTACCAAAAACTCTACCATATGGTCTCTTCCAAAATGCATGCACGTTCTCGTGGCCCAGTGCAGGTGCTTACCCGTCAGCCAACAGAAGGTCGTGCACGTGAAGGAGGTCTGCGTTTTGGTGAGATGGAACGTGACGTCATGATAGGCCACGGTGCTGCAATGGCCTTAAAGGAGCGTCTCCTAGAAGAATCTGATAAAGTCGAAGAGTACGTCTGTGCCCGCTGTGGCATGGTTGCCATGCTTGATAGAAAATTAAATGCAACCCGCTGTCTGAACTGCGGTGGTGATACTGATATTTATCCTGTTGAGATGAGTTATGCATTTAAACTCCTTCTTGATGAGATGAAGAGTATGACTATCGCACCCCGTATGCGGCTTGAAGATGTTGTCTGATTCAGGTGTGTAGCTATTTCATGCAGCACTTTGTTTGCATGAGATATGAATATCGTTCCTCTGTGATCGAAAAAAAGGATTATAAAATATGCCAAGCCCAAAACGTGTTGGAAGAATAGAGTTTGGTCTCCTCTCTCCAAAGGAGATTCGTCAAATGAGTGTCAGAAAGATTATCTGGGCAGACACATATGATGACGATGGTTTTCCATATCCTCAAGGATTGATGGATCTCCACCTTGGAGTTATTGATCCTGGCCTTCGCTGTAAAACATGCAGTCAGAAGGCTGGTGAATGTCCAGGCCATTTTGGCCATATTGAACTTGCAAAACCAGTTATTCATGTAGGATATACTCGTCTTATTCGAAAACTGCTTCGTGTAACATGCCGTGAATGTGGACACCTGCTCCTTTCTCCTGAAGAGATTCAAAAAATCATCGGACCCGAGGAAGAAGCAACAGGAGATTCCCTCACGGAAAAAGATGTTAAAAAAGAGAGAATTTGCCCATATTGCGGAGAACAGCAGTTAAAAATCAACTTTGAAAAACCAACAACCTTTTCAGAAGTCACTCTCGATGAACGGGGTAAAAAAGTAGACAATAAATTAACACCTGCTGACATTCGCTCCCGTCTTGAGAAAATTCCAAACGAGGATCTGTATCACCTTGGCATTGAACCAAGTGTTGCTCGCCCAGAATGGACAATTCTCACCGTTCTTCCAGTTCCACCGGTAACGATGCGACCATCTATTATTCTTGAAAATGGTCAGCGATCTGAAGATGATCTCACGCATAAACTCGTGGATATTATCCGTATTAATCAGCGATTCAAAGAGAATCAGGACGCCGGTGCACCTCAGCTCATTATTGAGGATCTCTGGGAGCTCCTTCAGTATCATGTTACAACATATCATGATAACGAGGTTGCAGGTTGTCCACCTGCCCGTCATCGAAGTGGTCGTCCTCTGAAAACGCTCTCACAGCGTTTGAAAGGAAAAGATGGGCGTTTTCGTGGTTCACTCTCAGGAAAGCGTGTAAATTTCTCATCACGTACTGTTATCTCTCCAAGCCCCATGCTCTCTGTAAATGAAGTTGGTATTCCATTGAGTATTGGCAATGAGATGACAATTCCAGTTCAAGCAACAACATTTAATCTTGACGAGCTGCGTAGTATCATTCGTGTCGGTCCACAGCGGCCAGATCTACAAAGTCCATGTGGCGCAAATTATGTTATTCGGCCTGATAACCGCCGTATTCGCCTCGCAAAAGGTTCTGGACCTGACGAAGGAAATCTTGAGCTTATTGCAGAACAGATCGAACCAGGTTGGATCGTTGAACGACACCTGCGCGATGGAGATATTGTGCTTTTCAACCGGCAGCCCTCCCTGCACCGCATGTCTATCATGGCGCATTTGGTGCGACTTATGGATGGAAAGACATTTCGTTTAAATCCAGCGGTATGTCCCCCATATAACGCAGATTTTGATGGGGATGAGATGAACTTACATATCCCCCAAAATGAGGATGCACGAGTAGAAGCAGCTCTGCTTGCAAGTGTACAAGAAAATATCCTCTCTCCCCGCTTTGGAGGTCCAATTATTGGGGGTATTCATGATCATATCTCTGGAATTTTCCTTCTGACTCATACGGTGCGTTGGTTTGTGAAAGATGAGGTTATTTGCCTGTTTCGCAATAATGACATCCTTGAACAGATGGGAACTCCAGGAAAAGTCGAAGATGGTGTTCCATACTGGTCTAATAAACAGGTTTTCTCAAAGATCCTTCCATCTGATCTGAATATGGTATTTAGGGCCTCATCATGTGATGGATGCGATGAATGCGTGCGTGAGACATGTGAACGTGATGCCTATGTCAAGATTGTTGATGGTCAGCTGCTCTGTGGAACAATTGATAAAAAGGCAGTTGGTGCATTTGATGGAACGATCTTGCATCGTATCATACGCCAGTATGGTCAAGCACGAGCTGCAAATTTTATTGATGATGTGACCCGTCTTTCGATTCGAGGCATCATGCACGATGGGTTTACCTTTGCCATTGATGACGAAGATCTCTCGCGTAGTGATTACGGAAGCATCTTAGAAGTGCTTGACAGAGCAAAAGAAGATGTTGAACGTCGTATTCAGATCTTTGAGGATGGCCAACTCGAACCAATGCCAGGTCGAACTCCTGAGGAAACACTTGAAATGCAGATTATGCAGGTGCTTGGACGTGCTCGTGACCGCACGGGAGAGATTGCAGGAAGCCATCTTGGTCTCTCAAACAGTGCGGTTGTTATGGCTGTGTCTGGAGCGAGAGGTTCGATGCTGAACATTACACAGATGGCTGGTTGTGTTGGACAACAGGCAGTGCGTGGTGAGCGAATTATGCGAGGATATGAAGATCGAACTCTCCCTCACTTCCAAAAAGGAGATCGTGGTGCAGATTCACATGGATTTGTTATGAACAGTTACAGATCTGGTCTTACTCCTACTGAGTTCTTTTTCCATGCCATTGGTGGTCGTGAAGGTCTTGTGGATACTGCAGTTCGTACCAGCCAGAGCGGATATCTCCAGCGACGTATGATCAATGCACTTCAGGACCTGAAAGTCGATTATGATGGTTCTGTGCGAACAACGGGAGGTCGTATTATTCAGTTTGAGTATGGTGAAGATTCAACAGACCCAATGAAGGGTAGTTTTGGTGAACCGGTGGATGTGGAAGGTATTGTTGAAAACGTGCTGAAGGAGGAGGTTTAATGGATAAAATATTCGCCATAGCTCCTTCTGTTGCCAGAGATGTTCTTGCATACTTTGAAGAGAACATTGTCAAAAAGAAGTACCCAGATGACATTCCAGACTCCATTCGTGAGGTTCTGCTGGAAACCGTCGAAAATCTTCAACAAATAGAGGATCCTGACTTCATTCTCGATGATGAAGGCTTTAAAACTCATATGGATGGTTTAATTGAGTCAGGAAACTTTTACAACTGGCTTGAAGAGCAGTTTCGTGCAATTTCACGTCAGGGAAATGAAGAGGATGAAGATGAAGATGAGGAACGAGTCTTTGCGGAGCCGATGTCAGTTCGACGTGCAAAGCTTTCAACCCTTGAGCGAAAATACCTGGATCTTCGTGAATATTTTGCAGCAGAGCCCTTGACTGAGAATCTTCCTGAGTTTCCACCTCATATTGAAAAACTTCTCAAAGAAAAGATTAAAGAGGCTAAGCGCAAAGAAAATGCATCATTTCGCTTAACTGAGAAACAGATGAAGATCTTCCTTACGGAACATGTGTATAATCGCACCTTTTCGGAGTGGCTGTCTGAGTATTTCCCACTTCCAGAGGATATGGTTCCAGAGGGTGAGGTTGCAATTCTTGATGTGCCAGAGGTTGAGCAAAAACTTCCTGACTGGTTGGATATAAATGCATTTGAAGGTCTAGAACGAGAACAGCAGGATAAAACGCGGACTCTGATTCGAGATCATGAGTCCATTTTTATGAAACTTGGAACTGATGAGACTATTGTAGCCCGTTTTAATGAGCGTCTTTTCACTTTAATCCGCAAGAACCTGCCTCATCGGACAAATACAACTCTTGCAAAAATCGCTTTGAGTCGTGAGGAACAGGGGCTTACTGATCCCTCACGTATTATTTCTGATGAGGCATTTCAGAAAATTTTACGCCAGATGGCACATGAGTATGCTCATACCCGTATCGAACCATGTGAAGCAGTTGGCATTATTGCAGCGCAGTCAATTGGAGAGCCAGGTACGCAGATGACGATGCGAACGTTCCACTATGCGGGTGTAGCTGAGATTAACGTTACCCTTGGTTTGCCTCGTTTGATCGAGATCATGGATGCAAGAAAGGAACCATCCACTCCCACAATGACGATCTATTTAAAAAACGATTATAGTAGTAATCGTGATAAAGCCCGTCTGGTATCCTGGCGTATTGAAGCCGCACCCTTGCAGGAGTTTGGGGATATTGAAACAGATATGGCTCATATGCAGATCGTGGTACGTTTGAATAAAGGAGTGTGTGAAAAGCGAAAAATAACTCCGCAAGAAATTTTGGAGATTGCGCCTCGTAAGATCAAAGAACGTCGTCACTATCGAGATTTTGAATTTGAAGCAAATGAAGAGGAAGCAGTGCTTATCTTCATGCCAAAAGATCGAGGCAGTTATCAGAATCTGTTCCAGCTCAAAGAACAAGTTAGGAATGTCATTGTGCAGGGCATTGACGCGATCGAACGTGTTGTTGTGCGAAAAGAAGCTGGAGAATATATCCTCTATACAGAAGGATCAAATTTAAAAGATGTATTTGCGGTTCCTGGTGTTGATACAACCCGTACCCGCACAAATAATATTAATGAAATCTCTCATGTACTCGGTATTGAGGCTGCGAGAAACGCCATCATAAATGAGGCACTTGCAACACTAAGCGAGCAAGGTATTGCTGTTGATGTGCGCCACATTATGCTTGTTGCTGATATGATGTGTATGGAAGGAGAGGTGAAGCAGATCGGTCGTCATGGGATTGCTGGAGAGAAAGAGAGTGTATTTTCTCGTGCAGCATTTGAAGTGACAGTAAACCATCTGCTTGACGCAGCGGTAGCAAATGAGTCTGATATCTTGTGTGGGGTCACAGAAAACGTGATTGTAGGCCAACCAATTCAGCTCGGTACCGGCGATGTTAAATTAGTAGTAAAACCAAGATGTTAGGAATTAGATAGGAGATTATTATGGATTTTAATGCATCACTTCGTCGTGCAATTAGAACTGGTGAGGTTGTTTTAGGACAAAACGAAACAAAAGAGTGTATTGAGAAAGGAACAACTGAGCTTGTTGTTATTGCAAAAAACTGTCCTGCAGCATTTGCTGAGTATGTATCAAAAAAAGATGGCATCTCATATTATGTGTTTGAGGGTTCTGGAATGCAACTTGGAAAAGCATGTGGGCGACCCCATTTAGTAAGTGCACTGGCAATCGTAAAGCCTGGCGATTCTGATATTCTGACCTTGAAATCATAGGTGTTTGATTCATATGGGAGTGGTTCTTACCGAAGAGACAATGGGTCTCATCGCCAGATTCGAGCAGCTTACTGGTGCAAGTAGCCGTGACGTTATTAAGGATGATGAAAATGATAGATATATTTTCATAGTCAATTCTGGTGAAATGGGACACGCAATTGGGAAAAAAGGTGTAAATATCAAAAAGGCCTCAGATTCTCTTGGTCGCCGGTGTGAAGCTGTTGAGTATGCCGATGATCCCGCGCAGTTTCTTAGAAATTGCTTCCTCCCTGCAAACGTTTCGGAAGTGCAATTTTCAGATTATGATGGGGGTGTGATTGCTCACGTAATGATTCATGCCGAAGAGCGTGGTATTGCAATCGGAAAAGCGGGCAAGAATATTGCAAAAACAAAGCAGCTCGCACTTCGTCTGCATAATATTGCAGAGGTATATCTTGAGTAGATAGTTGGCTTTCTGTTTCAGTGATATTTCTCTTTTTTTTGTTTTAGCTGTTTTTACTCGATATACGATCAGACAGACCAACAATTGCATGATGCACTGATGGATGTCTATTGGCATACTGATCTAACAGTTTTGCAATCTGGTTTTTCATATTATGCTTTGCATGTGGACATTTCGGCGAAGATTCCATTCCTGAGTATAACACTACCTCTTTCTTTGGAATCATACAAAACGGTGCAATATGAGTTGCATCAATACGTCTATCCCCCTCCAAAAGGAGTGATGGATCACCGCAAACGATGTGAGAAAGTACAGCAGTTGAGAAATCCTCTAGATGATATCCATATGCAATCTTTGTGAATCCGTGTTCTTGTGCGATCTGATGGAGTAAAAGATGACGTTTTTCTTCACACCATGCACAGACATCTTTTCCCAAAGTTGCATACATATCAACCGTTGTTCCATATGCTTCAGTGAAAGAAGCAAGAATACATGGAATTCCAATCTGATCTGCAATGGAAATTGCCTTTTCTTTCCTGTGAAAAGAGGCAATCCCCTCATCAACGTGGATCGCACAGAGGGTGATATCTTTTCTACATGAGAAGAGTTTATGCAAAAAAAGTAAAACTGCCGTACTTGCTTCTCCTCCTGAAAGTGCAACAACGACAGAATCCTGAGAAGAAAGCCAATTATGTGCTCTTATCATTCGTTTTGCTTTTGCTTCAACACCTACGATAAGATGAGAGTGACAGAGAATATTCCCTGAGTACTCCTGCTTTATGATTCCAGGCTCACGGCATTTGCTGCATTGTGTCTGCTCTGCACACTCCGCTTCCTTCATCCCTTTATTACACCAAGTGGCTGAAGCGAAGCGACCTTACATGAGATGTTGAGTCTATCAACCACTGAAACAACCTCTGACGCAGATTTATAGACTCCAGGAGCCTCTTCTGATATTGCGTCGTTGCTTGGTGCTTTCACAATGATTCCTTGCTTCAGCAGTGAATTGCTTACTTCTTTACCAGTAAAGGTCTTTTTTGCCTGAGAGCGAGAAAGAACCCTACCTGCTCCGTGACATGTACTTCCAAATGTATGTTCCATGGCATATGCTGTTCCTCTGAGAAGGAATGAGGATGTCCCCATACTTCCTGGAATGATTACCGGCTGTCCAATAGATGCATATTTCACAGGAATATCTGGACAACCCGGACCAAATGCACGCGTCGCTCCTTTTCGATGCACACAAACCTGTTTTTGTTCTCCATGTATGACATGCTCCTCACGCTTTGCAACATTATGTGCTACATCATACACGAGTTTCATCTCTTGGTACTCAATATCACACAGATCTGCAAGTACAGAACGGGTGAGATGTGTCATCATCTGACGATTTGCCCAGGCATAGTTCGATGCTGCTGCCATTGCTTCATAATATGCTTCTCCTTCTGGAGAGTGTATTGGTGCGCAGGCAAGCTGACGATCAACAAGTGGGATCTTATACTTTTTACTTGCTTTTTCCAGTGCCGCAATATGATCCGTACAGATCTGATGCCCAAGGCCTCTTGAGCCTGAATGAATCATTACACAGACCTGGCCTTCACAAATCCCATACGCCTGTGCTGCCTCTTTATCAAAGATCTCTGATACAACCTGAATCTCCATAAAATGATTGCCTGAGCCTAGCGTCCCAGTTTGGTTCAGCCCTCTAGCAAATGCTTTCTCAGATATATGCTCCAAACGTGCATCTTTCATACATCCTTTCTCTTCACAATAGATTCCATCTTCAGGCAGACCATATCCTTCATTGATTACCCATGCTGCCCCGCTCAGTAAAATCTCAGAAAGTTCATCTTTTTTCAAGCGACGAGGAGATTTTGCACCAACTCCAACTGGAATCGCTTGGTACATCTTATCAATGATCTGGCGCATATTTAGATCAGAAACCGTTAATGGAGTTGATATCAGACGGACGCCGCAGTTAATATCAAACCCAACACCACCAGGTGAGATAACTCCCGTATCCATTGAAAACGCTGCAACGCCCCCGATTGGAAAACCATACCCCCAGTGGATATCAGGCATGGCAAGTGAGTAATTAATAATTCCTGGAAGAGTGGCAACATGTGCAAGCTGGCGTACTGCTCCAGATTCCAGCGTTTTTGACAAATCCTCCGATAAAAAAAATCTTCCAGGAACATACATCCCAGGGATCGTTCCAACTGGAATTTCATATACAAGCTCCGATGGGTTCGTAATTGCAGAGAGAATATCTCCCTCCTTTGATTCAGTTTTATTTGAAATATTTGAAATATTTGAGATATTTGACGGTTTCTTTTGGTTCATATGTTTCATAACTACCTCATTCACTCAGGTTAAATATCATAGATAATGGTAAGAATATATTCATCATTTTTTTTTCGGATTGCAAGATCAGAGTATGAGATCCCTTTCACACCTATTCCTCCTCCATGAACCATTTCATCAAACAAAACACCATGCCCCATCCCACTGACATGGCTTTTTTTAACCATGATATCAAATGATGAAAAAACAAGGTACTCTGTCTCGGTTAAGAAGAGTATCTCTGATAAAAACGCTTGTAAAAGAAGTTCATATAGCGCATATGAGCCATGCAACTCTTCATTTTCGGTATCAATATATACTTCAATCGGGAGACTGACAATATGAGATCTCTGCACGGAGGAAGAAGGAACTCTAGGTGGATAGAGTATATCCATAAGTGCTCGTGCTGCTTCACAGAACAACTCATGGATACTGGCCCCTGTTACCTCAAGTAGGATATCAGCAGTATGATCCAACTCGCGATATGGCATTATCTCTCTCACTTCATACTGTATTTTTAACTTAATCGATATCAAATGGGATGAGTCCAACGTGGATATGATGGATGTATGGTGCTTGGTATCGTGAAATATAAAGAGTGTGATCATTTATTTTTATGGCAATATCTGTAGGAGACGGCGACTTATAGGTAGTTGGAAGAAGAATAGGGCCAGAACATGAGGTAGATATTCTAAAATCACGACCGCGTCGGTCCATGTATGCAATTACATCCGGGTCGACTTGAATAGTATGTGATCCATCACTTTCAAAATCAGACTTGGATGTGCCATTGATGTACTCAGTCATTTCGTTTATTAAGTGGCCCCAGTGAAAGATATGACTTTTGGTTCACTCATGACTCATTTTTGGTCATTTTTGGTTCAGATGGATGTAAGTCGAGTTGTAATACCTTATTGTTCACCGAATCACATTTATAGATTTATCTCACATTGATGAAACAGTAATGTGACCATTTCCTCCCTTCCTCCTTGGCTTATCGATCTAAAACAATCATCTCATCGTATCTACATTCACACCGCTGGATGTACCTATAACCATGGTGACTCTCACAAGCTGCAAGATATTTTGCGTGCTCATCATATTTCCACAGTTGACTCACTATCTGAAGCTACAGCAGTGATTGTGAATACCTGCACGGTTATTGCAAAAACAGAGCGTGAGATGCTTCGAATATTTCGCGAAGTTACCAAGCAGGAAAAAGCACTGTACATTACTGGCTGCATGCCAGTTGTACAACGTGAAGAGATACTTGAGATAGTAACCCCTATTTTTATTACCTCTGATGAGATTCATGCTCTTCACACTCAAGTTACACATAGATGTGGTGTGGCACACAGACCTTTCCAAAATAACGCAATAGCAATTGTGCAAATCGCGAGTGGCTGCCTTGGAACATGTCAATATTGTTTAACCAGATTTGCCCGTGGCCCTCTTGTGAGTGTTCCGGTGCATCAAATCTGCTCTGAGATCTCTTTTGCAATCTCAAATGGTGCAGTAGAGATCCAATTAACTGCACAGGATATGAGTGCCTATGGGATGGATAGAACTGGTCACTCACAGCTTGCAGAGTTGCTTCATGCAATCACTGAGATAGCTGGTGATTTTCGCATTCGGGTGGGAATGATGAATCCAAGAACTCTTCACCCCGTAGCAAAGGAAGTTGCAGCTGCATTTTCACACAAAAAAATATTCTCATTTGCTCATATTCCAATTCAAGCAGCAACTGATCATCTTCTTGCTGCCATGGATAGAGGATATACTGTTTCTACTTTTTTAGATACGATACATCTTTTTGAGCAAACAGTTCCTGATCTCTTGATTGGGACAGATATTATTGTTGGATTTCCAGGAGAGACAGAAAATGACATAGATGCACTACTCTCCCTTCTTCAGACAATCAAGCCATATCGACTGAATGTAACCAGGTACTCTCCCAGAAAAGGAACACCTGCCTACCAGTTGTATGATATGCCAGACCGTTTTAAAAAAGAACGATCACGGCGTATTATTTCCACATTTCACAAGATAAGAAGTGAATGCAATAAACATCTCATTCAAAAAGAGTTTGAAGTATATATTACGGAAAAAAAAGAAAAAGGTGGCGTTATGGCGAGAACAGATTCATATCATGCCATAGTAATTCAATCTGATGAGAGGCAACAGGAGATAATTCATACACTTTCTTGCGGAGATCATGCCATAGTGAAGATTACTGACGAGCGCGTGCATTATCTTGTTGGGAATCTCTGTAATGACAAGGATAGATGTTAATAGATTGAATGCGAAACATGATGCCAGAACACACAAGTTCATGATGGTTGATCTGTGTGAATAGTCTGCAAAATAAAAAACAAAACAAAATTTGGATGAATAGGATGAGGAGAATGATCATACTGATCACAAAATTGTGCTCATCTTTCTGATGGTTCTGCCAAAGATGATTCATATTCTAAACATCTGAAATTTTCTGCGATTTTAGAACATCAATTCCAAATGAGATACACTGCATTGTTTTCAAAACATCGCCTCACTCCATACAAACCAGAGAACGAAATCGCGATAACAATGTAGTGGTGTAGTGAAGAGGCTGAAGGCTATCTGACTGGACACAATGATGGCACACTGGAGGTACATATGGACAAGATTATTGAAGATGGTTTTACACGATTAGTAGACGTAATTAATACTCAGACAAAAGATATCGATACAGCACAGGGACAACTGCAACTGCATGATGGAACACTGTTTGAAAAGATGGGGAGGATGGCAGCTCCTATTGCAAATGCTATTGGAATCGAGATCCTATCACGAGGAAAAGTGAATCTTTCTGGGGAGATCTATGATCCTAAGTACTATGAGATTCCGATGATTGTGCTTGGAAGGTCTCTGGAAGTGGCACCATTTCGACCCGATGATCCAAATAAGAAAATTTCAGATCAGTTCTGCACGCTTGGATCTGATGGAGTATTTTATGAGATTCTATATAGCCAGGATGAACTCATTGTTGACTCGTTTCTTGGGGAGTTGACAGGCAGGCAGGTCCTTGATATCTATGGATATGAAGCGATGTATATGTTGTACAAAGCACTTCATCAGTATGCAGATGATCAGGAACAGCTTTTACTTGCGCTTGCATCTGTAATGGAGCTGATTGG
>JAITWW010000057.1 GCA_031285085.1 Candidatus Methanofilum arcanum | reverse complement strand
TTTTAAAAAACTCTTTTATTTCATCATTATTCATTGTTTTGATTCCTCAAAGTTGGATACAATATCCGCAAAAGCACCATATATTCTTTTTTCCGTACCTATTCACCAACCTATATCTTATCTTTAATTTAAATTCACAAGAGGTCTCATACCTCGTTCGCGCTCTTCCTCAATCTGATAACCAAGGCGTAGCGCATTTTTTCGTTCTGAAGTAGGTACCCAGTGAACTCAAAAATACCGTTTTCCATTCAGAATGCTGATTCCAAGTTCTTTTGCCAGACCATTCTGCTTAAACGGATTTACTCTCTGAACAACTCCATCGTACCTAAAAAATGAGCCTGTGTTTTTGAACCAGAACGTAATTCCGGCTGTTAGGCATTGCTCCCGGATTTTCAGCACCCATGCATAATCGCACTCCCGAGCTTCACGTCCGGTTTCGCCGCCTACGGTCACATGTTCAATCCCGCTGAGATAAGGTGACAAATCAATCTCTCCTAAAAGCGGTGCGCAAGCAATAAAACGCCTCTTTATCGGATATGATAGGAATAGTGGCAATCGGTAATCGGCTATGGATTGGTTTTCAACCGTACATCCAATGTTCACATTATCATAGCCATCACCCCAATCAGTGGGAAGCGATATAGGAAATCGCTCAATGCGTTTGGTTAGAATTAAAAACTCAAGATCAGGGCGTTGTTTTATCATTGCCCAAGCTTGATGGCGCCATTCATCTGCTTCTGAAATAAAAAAGTCGGTAGCAAAGCATGTTGCAACAATCTTGCCTCCAGAAACTTTTGGGCTTCCTTTGGAGGTCAATGCAACAGGTTTATCAAACTCATTTGTTTTCTCTATGTTATTTTGACCATATCGCTTTGAGTGAGGGCCATAAAAATAACAATAGGTGCAACCATCGCTCACCTCATAACAGCCAGTCCATGGTTCCCAGTTCATTCATCCAACTCAAATGTCTCACTTCTGCCCTTTCAGAAAGGCTACATTTTTGCTGATTGCCTCATTATGAACCTCATCACTCATGCTGGGGTCTTTCCAATCATAAAAAAGTTGACAGGGCAAATCGGAGCATTCGGCACAGGTTTTATAACCATTTTTATTGATTGAGCAATCATAAATCGGGCAAACTTCCACACCAAAGTCTTTGATGTAAAATGGTTTCCCTCCATTGACTTGGCAACTGTCGTCGCAGTTTTCTCTTAATTGACACTGATCGCAGTCAATACCACATGGTGATACTGACATATTCCTATCTCCATTCATGTACATTCCTTTTTTTTGTCTATTATATAAACTGTCCCTTGAATTGTCCTACGAAAGCGGTAAAGGTTAATGCAGGTGTTGATTGTGTGACAGCGATAATAGTGAGTTGGTTTACAGGTGGAGCTGACCTGTGGCTGTTCTGATGGCGAAAGCAGTCTGTGCTATGGATAAGCAAAAAGCATGAGTAAAGAGATAAGTGCAGTTCTTTGAATGTTATCTTTCTGTTTGAGTCATTCTCTGCATGGCTGGTACATCTCCATGTTCATTTTTTGCAGGTATCCAGGCGTAATTGCTCTTTTCATTGCAACCTTTCTACTGGAGATACGAATATAGCACATATTTTATATGGCCAGAACCTCTACCGACTTTTTTCATGCTCATGCCAGTGATGTACATCAGGATGATGTGGATGTGAATGTGCCACTGTTTCATGTTCATGAAGATGTGAATGATACCCAAATCGATCCAGCTCAGGATTGCCTGGGCCATGCACATGTCTGGCATCATCGTGATGCATATCCTGGTGCTGGTGTCGATGCTCGTGGATGAGCATGTCATGCACATGGATATGCTGATGTGCCTCTGTAAGTAAGAGCCATAGCCCAAAAAGAAGAAATGGAAGTGCTATCCAAAGAGTAATTTCTGGTAGCGTCTGAAATATAATCATAGAAAGTACAATTCCAAAAAGAGGATTTATAGAGAAGTACGCAGTTGCGCGAGCAGAACCAAGGCCTCGCACCCCATACACGAAAAAGATACTCGCAAGTCCCCCATACGCGATAAACCCACACACAACTGCACACAAAAACACGAAAATTGAAGGAAGCATCTCCCCAGATGCAAGAGCAAGACCAAACAGCACCAGTCCTCCAACCCATGATCGAACAAGTGTCTGATAGATTGGATCCACACCAGAGATCATGCGAATGCAATTATTTGCAATACCCCAGGAAAAACAAGCAAGCAAGATACACGCCGCACCATATGAAATATGGAGTCCAAAATCTCCTGTATCTCCAAGGGACATGATCATACATGCACATGTGATACACACAACCGCTGCCCAGATACGCCTACCAATCGCCTCACGAAACAAGAAACACGCAACAAAGATCGTAGTTACCCCTTCAAAACTAAACAAAAACGAAGCAGTTGTCGCCGTTGTTTCTGCGACTCCATATACAACAAGGAGCGTTGGAAGAAGAGAACTAAACAGCGTTACAGCAAATAGCCATGGAAGATCTCCCCTTGTTATTGGTGCTTCAATACTGCTTCGCTTCTGCCCACACAGATGCAGAAAAATAGCATAACCTGTTGTTCCAATAGCACTTCCAAGCAAGAACAACGCAGCAAGCATCAGGGGAGTTGTCTCAGGACCAAGTATCTTTGCAAACGGAGCTGCGGCTGAAAAACACAGCCCTGCAACAAGAGCGTAGACGGATGGAGATGGGGAGTACATCTCAATACCTACATGCGATAGCCATCATTCAATCAGAGAACAGAAATTTTGTAGAATTGAAAGCCCTACGTTTCCACTCTTCTCAGGATGAAACTGCACACCCCATGTCGTGCCAGACCGAACCGCAGAAGAAAACGAAAGCATATACTCAGTTATTGCAGAGGTATACTCCGGCGTGGTAGCTGCATAATATGAATGCACAAAGTACACCGCAGATCCTGCTTTTATTCCTGAAAATAGGGGATCATCCTCTGTGGGAATAATCTTATTCCATCCCATATGTGGAATCTTATAACCAGGTATATTTGGAAAACGAACAACTCGCCCAGGAACAAAACAAAGCCCCTTTGTATCATCAGAGCTCTCCTCTGATGACTCAAGCATCATCTGCATTCCAAGACAGATACCAAGGATTGGAATACGAGAATGAAGCTCATGCAGCAAAGCGGAAAGAGGTGCTATCTTTTTCATTCCTGCAGAAAATGCCCCAACACCAGGAAGAATAAGCGCATCTGCAGCCAAAATTTCATCTATATCACCGGTAATCATTGGTTCATGATAGACCTTCGCAACAGCCTTTTGCACACTGCGTACATTTCCAATACCATAATCAAGAATGACAACAGAGTTTGTCATAATACACTCTCACCTCTCTTGTCTCACTCTATTCATAGGCATCCATCTTCATTCATTTGGCTCGCAGGTTGCTTCCCTGATGCCGTCTGTGTCCGTTCAAATCGTTCCTTATTTCTCCAACCACCATGCAGCCACTCATCAGAAAGTCCAAGTCCAGCTTGATACTCTTCCATCTTCTCTTGCCACTCACGCCAGAGATCTGGATAACGTGCTTTTATATTTACGATCGTTGCAAGATCTGATGCAGGACACATATAACACCCAATCCTATCGACCTGTTCACGATATACCGTATTATATGGAGCTTCCTCGGAAAAGATTGTCAACCAGACATGAAGAGCTGTCCAATTGTGAATAGGAGCAGCAGACAACTGAACCTTTACATAGGCATTTCTCCATACCCGGGGATTTTTCATACGAGAGAACGACTCATACTTTCTCTGTCCAATAAAGGAGATACACTCCCCAAAATGTTTTGAGATGTACTCACGAATAGGCTCCAACTTGCAGACCCGGCAACACCACCGCTGATCCTGTGATGGTGGGCCTTGCTTTGAAAATTCTTCCCAAAAGCGTTCTCCAGAAAAGATACGATGTACAAAGAGATCATATTTATCAGAGATATCTATGACATTCTTCTCTGTTGCCTCAAACTCAAGACCGGTATCGATGTACATAAGTGGAACCTGCCCAACATGCTTCAGTACCATAAGCAGTGTCGCAAGACTATCTTTTCCACCAGAATAAGAGACGGTGATTGGAAGATCTGGATTTTTTTCAATAACAGAACGAATAAACTCACCAGACGCTGCCCATGTTCTCTCTAGGTGTTCACGATTTGCCGCGACTGCATCTTTCCATGTGGCAGTTCCAGGGGTAAACTGAGAAGGAAGCGGTTTTCTCGTCTTTACCAAGCTTCCTTTCTCCATTTTTCTCCCAGTACCTGAGTCAACCCGGGCACGACCAACACCAGCACAGGCCCCTGACTCCGTCAAAATAAAAACTTCATCTCCCACCAAAATGCCGTCAGGGATTTCTTTCACACCAGGTGCCAGCACACTTGCACCATTCTCAATAAACTGAGAAGCACTGTCATCAATAATGATAAAACCTTTTGTTGGCTTCATCAGATGATATGCTTCACGTCGTGGAAGTGCTTCCCACCGATGCTTCTCAGGAAGGTATCGAATCGCACCAACAATCGCCCCACCAACAACAATCTCCTCCATACGATCATTATCAGGAACTTTATTGAGAAGTACCAGGTACCCATCTGGAATAAGAGGAACACCAAAATACATCTCATATATCTTGTTCACATGAGCGATGTCATCAGGAAACGCAGGTCTTGCATCTCCAGGAGGAGTGACTGCAACAAATCTTGCCGAGGCTCCACAGGCGCAGAGGTTACCAAGCACTGGAGTATGACAGCAATCACACCAGTGCAGTATTATTTTTCCGTGATACAGGCCGCCCATCTAGCGTTCCTCGTTTGTTGTACTCGGAATTGTATTGAATAGCATGTCTCTTTTCTTATCATCAGTAATGGATATGCATTGTGTTCTATGCATACTCATATGTCTGAGTGACTCTTCTGAAAAATGCACATGTTCTGCCCATCAAGAGCACAAGACTCTGTCCTGTGAAAGAATTTCCTATAAACTCTTTCTCCTTTAAACGCTGAATCGTTTTTCTCTTCTCTTCTCTCCTTTTTGCAGTTCCTCAAAAAGGTAAAAAGATGCGAAAAGCCCAGCTCTTTGGTATGGCTTTTGCCTCCCAAATGTAAGTTCCTTACCTGATTCATTTCGTCTTCTGTTCGAACTTCTCTCCTCTTTTGTTGTTGAGAGGCGATTGAATGAACTCATTCGTCACACAATGAACGAAAATAACAATAATTAAATAGATAAAAAAGAAACAACTTATTACCCGTGATGAGATACAGCTCTCAAGAGATATAAGATGATATATTCACTCATTTCTTGGTCCCGATGCCAACAGGCACGTGACTTTCTCATGCCAACGAGCGTGAAAGAAAGCTTGGCACCGAGAAATATAATGAATATGTACATATATCTATTTTTAATTGTAACGAATAACCTCTTTTTTACACTCATTTTTTCCATTGTCCTTGCTCTCTCTTCTCAGTTCACCAAGACAAAAATGAAAAAGAGGATTGTCAGATCAGATCTTTTCATGGTGCATGCTGTTTTGCTTATGCATTTGCGGCACTCGGGTATGCTCGCAAGATTCGCATATCCGTCATATGGTTGTTTATTTGCGTATTTGATGTCACATCACCGTACGCTGTATCGTGACCAGAACTCTCGGTGGCATGACTATTTCGAATGACGTGACCTTTACAGTACCTTAAAGCCATCCGACGAAGTAACCATGTTGATGAGTTATGATAAATATTAAAAACTAATTTATCATGAATGAAAAAGAATTTAATCTTCCAGAAGAAGATTCACATGAGGTATGGCCTCAAATTGCTGATGTATTAACGGATAAATGGTTGAAAGTTAAATCTCATCTTACTCTCGCCAATAAAGATAATGGAAATAAGATATATATAAACTACCTTAGTGGTTCAGGAGGTTCATGTCCTTACTTCGTAGCAAGTGGTCAATCCAGCCATCAAACAGATGCCCCCAGGTTGCTTACTGGTCGTACCACCCCAGGCTGGAAGGATTCTTGGCCAGATTTTCCAAGGATTAGTTGCTTTATTGGTATCTGTTCAATTGCTTTTGAAGGAACGAATATCCTTGCTGCGGATAGAATTGGAAAATCAAGGATTTTCAATAGAAAATTAGGAATAATAATGAGTGATTTCCCAGGCCCAGATTTAATCTCCAGAATTATTGGATTGAATAAGTAATTTTAAATGGAAGCAATTCTGTGAAGAAAACAGAAAGTGCCTCTCAATTGTGAAAACTAGGAAACCTGAAGAAAATCAAAACGGGAGGAGAAAAAAATGATACATAAACTGTTGGTAATGGCATTGGCGCTGGGCCTAGTTGCCCTTATTCCCTTGTCTGTGGATGTGAACGGAGCTGACTTTGCTATCTTTGGTGGCAGCGGTGGGGGGGGCCAAGTGGAAAATAACGACGATAACGCGAACGGAGGTTTGGGTAGCAGCTTGAGCAATATCGGCGGAGATGGTGGAGATTCAAACTTTGCCGGAGGTGGTAGCGGCGGTGGTGAAGCCGGTGTCTGTGATGGCATCCAATGTAATACAGATACAGGTGGAGCTTCCGGCGAGGGTGCTACAAGTACTGCTGGAGGTAAGGGCGGCGGCAACAAGGGTGGAGGGGGGGCGTCGTCAGAGAATGAGGGTGGTAGAGATGGTGCCGATATGGGTGGCGGTGGCGGTGGTAGGGGTTCTGGAACGGGAGGCAATGGAAGTCGTGATGGCGGTGGCGGTGGCGGCGGCGGTTCTAATGACGGAGTGGGTGGATCTGCCAAGGTTTTTAATTATGAGTTAAAGCATACTGATTACACCACCATGGCCGTTGAAGGCGGTAACGGTGGTGATAGCGGACTTACTAACGGAGGAGGCGGTGGCGCTGGAGCCGGAGTCCTGGTAACGGGCAGAGGGGATACTACGGTTTCTGGAACAGGAAGCAGCAATTTCGTGGATTCTGGTAATGTGGTGATCAAAGCAGGTGACGGAGGAGCTACTGGTTTTGATACTCCCGCTGGAGGTGCAGGTGGCTCAGCCACACTGGATTTGTCAGGGTTTGATTTACAGGTAGAAAACACATTGAAGATGTTCAGTGGCAAAGATGGAAAGACGGATACTCCTGGTAGAGTGGGTACTGGTGGAGATGCGGAATTCATGGCTAAGGGACTGACGGCGGATACGGTTGAACTGATCGTACACGACGGTGACCTTTCCTTTACCGTCGACACATTGACGGCTAATACCATCACTCTGGCCAAAAACAACGGGGACCTTAGCTTTGACGTCGGCACGCTGGATCTGACCGGCAGAAGTACGACACTGACCCTGGAAAACACCGACGCCAATGATGTGAGTATTAACACGATTAACCTGGGAGGGAACCAGGTACTGACCGTTAAAGTCGATTCCACCGTCCATGGAGATTTTAATTTCAATACCCTGAACGTTCTGGGTGCCGGTGCAACATACAACAGTGAGCTGGAGCTGGGGAAGTGCAATGTCATCTTTGACCTGACTAATATTGACCTGTCCAATCCGGCGTCCAGCAACGTTATGCTCAAAGTGACCGGAGATGTGGATCTTGACGACATAACGTTCGACATGATCGGCAATATCCCCGTTCTGCAGGTAGGTCAGACAATCATCCTGTTACAGATGACAGGAACTGGATCCGTTTTTACTTATTCAGGAACTAGTCCAAACAAGATCTTGACTTCTTTGACCTCACCAGGATACACATTTGAAATCGAAATCGATAAAATAAACGGGCAAGTGGTGCTGAAGGGTGTCGTACCCCCACCAATCATACCCCCAGGTGGCATGAACAACAATGATAGTTACAACTACGCGAGCACTAGGTCCGAGACTGTCATCAACCCCTTTATCATGTCAATTTCAGCAACCCCCATACTGGGCGGTGCGTATCTGGTCGTTGAGGCATGGAGCGGTGAAGGCATCATTCACTCCTACCAATGGCAGGTGCAACAACCAGATGGAGCATGGGTTAATATCCCTGGTGCGACCACTGCAAGCTTTGAGTACACCGGACTTGCTCCAGGGAAATACACTGTGCGGTGTATCGTGAGTAATTCTACTGGTGGGGAAACGATATCAAGTCCTGTTAGGGTCACGGTGTCATAAATTAACGAAACAGATTGGGTATGTTGCATTTGTGACATCCCCCATCAACAGTAGGACTTGGGGTATGCTTCCGTTGGTCGCATACCCGTCGAATGGTTGCTCATTTGCGTATTTGCTGTCCCTGGCTGTATATTTTCATCTTTTATATCCCTTGGTTACTCTCAATAGCGGATGTTTTATACCTCTCGAATCATCCGACGCAGGAGGATGGTTC
>JAITWW010000037.1 GCA_031285085.1 Candidatus Methanofilum arcanum | reverse complement strand
GTACAGATATGTGTAACGGTAACTTGGTTACTGTTCCATCTTTTGGGTGAACAGTAATGAACAGTAGAATGAACAGTAACGCACGACCAGAATTTCGCATAGAAATTATGAGTACACAGGAACACTAACATCGAAGACCTCAAGATGGATTCTCATCACTCATTTGTGTACACAACTCAATCATTTTGTTTGCCTGCAATGATCTGTTTGGCTTGAGTGGGAAATTTCGCAATGAGCCATTCCAACACCTTTAATTGGTCGGCTCCCGAAGCTCTGCGTATCTGGATTAGCAGTTTTTCATGAGATGGTCTATCCAATGTCAAATTAGTTGCACCTTCATTACAAACACTGCATAAGGCGCGAAGGTTAGATGGATCGTCGGTTCCACCCATGCTCTTGTCTACGATATGGCCAATATGTAAACGAGTTTTTCGTGAAAGCTCGTGAGGATGAGGCTCACCAGCAACCGCTCCGCACATCTGACAAGTAAATCCATTTCGGTCAAGAACATAAGCACGTACTTCTTTGCTCAGTTCTCGGGGAAAAGCGGGCTTTGGGATTGGATCTACTAGTATGTATTGACCTGGTTTCAAATCAGAACGGTCATTATGCGTTAAAATTTGATACCCTTCTTCATTTCGGAGTTCACGGACACGGCGAGCCCATTCACTTACACCTGCTATTTCGTGTAATGTATCTGAGTCTAAAACTTCCCCAATATGCTCAAGAAAATATGTACGGAGTTTAGACCGAGCTCCTGGTTTTTTCATACTGCCCCACCTCCATTTCTTCACTTACAGTAGATAGTGCTTTGAAAATAGCACTCCCTATTGCCTTGGCAACCGGCGGCGGAAAAGCGTTGCCGACTTGCCTATATGCAGGAGTTTTTTTGCCTGTAATTTTCCATTCAGAAGGAAACCCTTGTACTAATGCCGCCATCTTTACTGTTAACCTTGGTTTTCCGCTAAAACCCTTTTCGGGAGGCATATCGGCAAGCCCACGACCATCTACACAAAGTTTTGCCCAAGCATTTCGGGAGCGTGTAGGGCCTAAATCTGCTCCTCCGTGTTTTTTACTGCCACCTACCAAAGTAGGGGCAATTCCGTCTGCAGACTGTGCCCATTCTTCGGCACCTTCCCATCCACTACTTGCCATCTCATCAAACAAAAGCTCTCCAATGGTAGGTGGTGAAGCAACCCCACCCATAGGCCACACAAAATGGTTCATATACTCTTTTTTAAGGGCAATCAGTATTGTGCGTTTCCTTTGTTGTGGTACACCAAAATGGTTTGCTTGAGCCAGTTCCCACATACATCTATATCCGAGGACTTCGAGTTCTTTTTTAATTTCTTCTCTATATCCATGGAATTTCGGGCCAAAGAGACCATGTACATTTTCAAGCATTACTGCTTTTGGTTTGCACTCTCGAACAAGGCGTATTGCTTCCGGGAATAAATCTCGTTCATCATGCTGCCCTAATTGTTTTCCAGCAACTGAAAATGGGGGACAAGGAACACCACCAGCTAATAGGTCTACAAGTCCTTCGTATTTCTTTGCAGAAAATGCTTTTATATCTCCCTGAATAACATTCCAATGAGGACGGTTTGTTTTCAATGTGGTACAGGCTGCCGAATCAATTTCAACTAATGTAATATGCTCAAACCCAGCTTGCTCTAAACCCAGAGCTTGTCCCCCAGCTCCGGCGCATATTTCAATAGAACGCATTTTCCCTTCTCTCACTCTCTGTTGATTTAATCATCGGTTTTTAACTTTTTCAAGCAAAACAATCATATTTTGCTATTTTTTTGCCACAGAGACAAAAAGACAGTCCAACCAAATAGGAGTTATACAGAACTGCATATTCGTAGACTGTAATACAATACATTAGGAGGTACTTGGCAATAAGTTGGTGGAGGGTGACGTTATCAGAGTGTAGAGAGTTGGATTGGGAGGGGTTTTAGCTTCAAACAACAAATATCAGAAAGGAGATGGGCTCCTCCAGATCCATGGGTGCTGTTCAATACTATGTACAGATATGTGTAACGGTAACTTGGTTACTGTTCCACCTTATGGGTGAACAGTAGTGAACAGTAACGTACAACTTGAATTTCACGCAGAAATGAGGAGATGGGCCAATTTGTAACATATTCAAAATATCTCCTGAATCTCTAAAAATTCCAGAAGCTTTTTAAAGGAAATGAGAAATAGTGGAGGAGAAATAATATGGTAAGTCAAGAGAATTTAGGATCCGTTCTCACGTTTATCACACCTGGTATCATTCAACTGTTGATGAACAACCGTGGTATCACATCGGAGACGGCGGCGATTTTGCTGTACAACTCCAGGTTATACAGCCTGCTGGAGGATGAAGAAACAAAACTGTGGCATCTCAGTTATCCCATTCTCTATGATATGTTAGAAGAAGAACTCACAACGGGAAAAATCATATTCCCCGAAGAACAATAACTCAACTACGAGGAGGAGCGGAAGTGCGAAAGCAGCGAGTCATTACAGATGAAGCCTTGTTTCTGGGGTTTTGCATTGAGATATATAAAATGGAAAAGAAAATAAGTGGACAGAATGCTTTCAATTATCTATACCGAACGGGAGCGACAGAGTACTTGCTAGATGGTTATGATGCACTGCACACAACAAGTCCTCTCTATATCATAGACTGTATCGACGAGTATATCAAAAATATCTCCCATAAATGAGTGTTTTAAAAATTATTTGTATCTGTTCAGCTGGATCGACGAGAAGCTTTGATAGTTTTTTGGATAGCAGCTTCAAAGCGGTTGGTATTCACTTTATTTTGATATTAGAAAGAGGTAAGAATGAAAATGACATTATATGAAACGATTTATGTACGGAGACAAGTCAGAAAATTCAATATGACTCCGCTGGAACAGCAAACAGTGGATGAGATTCTCAATTTTGTTTCTGAGGCTGATCAGCTTGCAGGCCAACATGCAAGATTTGAGATTGCTTCTGCCAATGACGTAAGTGGCGGTAAGCCAGCACCCCACTACGTGGTGAGCTACTGTGACGATACGAGCGCAGCCTATGCAAATGTGGGTTATGTGTTGCAAAAAGTGGATTTGTATATGCAAAGCAAAGGGCTTGGAAGTGGTTGGTATGCTGGCGCAAAACCAAAGGTTCATAGCGAAAATCATTGCATAGCCCTTGCATTTGGACGCACAGATACTCCAACAAGAAAAGATCCTGCTGAGTTTAAGCGGCTGCCCATCGAAAAAATCAGCCCGATTGATAATATGGTTGCAAAGGCAGTGAGATTAGCTCCATCAGCCATGAACTCACAACCATGGAGATTGGAATTTGAGGATGGAAAAGTCATGGTAAAAGATATTGGGCGTGGCTTGATGCGTGTGGTACTGCGCAATAAGCTAAACAAAATAGATATAGGAATCGCAGCACGACATGCCGTGATAGCATTAGAGGAAGAAGGAAAAGAAATAACAAGTATTATTCCTAAAATAACAGGAAAAACGTTTGAAGTGGAGATTTCATATACATAACAGTGATGAACCTATGGCTTCCTTACTCAGCCAGAAAAGAGAGGAACATTATCATGAAAACAGCGATTGTGTATTATTCCAAGCATCATGGCAACACGAAAAAGTTGCTGGATGCAATAGCCAAACAAGGAGATGTAACGTTCATTGATGCATCCAGCAGCCAACATGCCGATCTTTTTGGATATGACCTGATTGGCTTTGCATCTGGTATCTATTATTCAAAATTCCATGATTCTGTGCTGCAATTTGCTGAGAAGAACCTCCCTCATGGAAAGAGAGTATTTTTGATATATACGTATGGCATGAAAAGGAAGTCATATACAGACGCAATCAAACAGATCATAGAATCAAAAGATGTGCAGCTAGAGGGCGCTTATGGCTGTCCTGGTTTTGACACATTTGGACCATTTAAGCTCATTGGTGGTATACAGAAAGGACGCCCAAATGATGAGGATATTGCTGGAGCAGTTACATTCTTTCTGGAAATTGCGGTACCTGTTTAAAATCCCAGCATCTTTATACCACATCAGATTTTTCAGAGATAGCATATCAGATTTTACCAAAAATACTACAATATATCGAAAGGTAAGAAGTAGTTCACTGATGGTACAACTACTGCCATTGTCGTTAGTCCTATAGATTTGTGCATGGCATTGATGTTTGAGATCATACATGTTGAAAATAGAAATTCAGTTGCAAGGAGGTTGCATGTTGCAGTGTAATCATCAATGTCGTCAACTTAAAGAAAAGTGGCCGTTTTTGCGAAGTTTCTTGCCTGGTTCTATCATGAAAGAATCACAGGATTGGTTTTCTGACCGTCTTTCTATTGGCTGTTCTTCAACGTCTATTATAACGGCCTGAATCGGATCAT
>JAITWW010000035.1 GCA_031285085.1 Candidatus Methanofilum arcanum | reverse complement strand
TATATAGACATGAAAAGGCTCCATACTCATTTGTCTAGTACCACCGATGGGAAAATGTTTTGCTCGTTTATTGCTTTGATCGCAGCCATTGAAATGGCGAACAAACTTTCTGACTTTATAAAAAAGAAATCAATGAGTAAGGAGGCAGTAATTTCGGAGCTCGAAAAAATAAGGGTCGTTATCATGTCTGACGGGAGGCGACTTATGAACCCGATTACCAAAACACAGCGTACTATTTTTGAGACCTTTGGATTATCACAGGATGATCTAATTAAATATATTAATAATAATTAGTTTACAATGATAAGTGGCTAAAATAAATACTGATTTATTGTATATGTCTAAATTGTGATTGGATTTATGTATATATGTACTGTATATGCACGGTGAATTCCTGAAAAACGTGCTTTAACAAGTTATTTCAAAGAAAATGGTGACATCATCACATAATGAGAAAAGGATGCAAAAGCATGAGAAAAACGTTTATTACGAAAATGCCAGATGAGACTGGAGCGTTTCTTACGGCGAGCAGAATTATAGCTCGGGCTGGAGTAAATATTACTCGTGTAAGTTACAATAAAGCGGTTGATGTGCACACGCTGTTTATTGATGTTTCTGGAACTTATGAGCAGATCAGCTCTGTTTCTAAAGAACTTGAACAATGCGGCTACTTATCAGATAATATCTCTGATGCAAATGTTATCCTCCTTGAATTCAGACTTCCCGATAGACCTGGTGCAGTTGTTCCCATTCTTGAAATCATAAACCAGTATGACTTCAATATTTCATATATGAGCTCTGAGGAAAATGGTACTGACTATCAGTTCTTTAAAATGGGGTTGTACGTGGAAAAAATTGCATCCATTTCACATTTTTTGGAGGCTGTATCTAAACTCTGTCATGTGAGCATTATCCAATATGATAAGATAGAGAAACGTCTTGATAATACTGTTTTCTATCTTTCATTTGCAAACGAAATTGCAACCAAACTCTTTCTCACTCAGGATGATACAAATGAGCTCATTGCCAATGCAAATCGCATCATGCAGACGATGGATGAACGAAATGAGTCACCATATAAGACTTTTGAGTACATTAACAGATTTGCTCACTGTCTGGTGCGTTACAAAGGACATGCGTTTCATCCTCGAATATCGAAGCGAACCATATCAGATAGTATCATATTGCATCTGATCGAACCACCCTGTGGAAGCAGTATCTATATTCTACAACATGTACAAACCGAGGATCTCCTTTTTGTAGACTCTGGTTTTTCCTGTTACCGTGAGGAATTAGTCCAGATTATGCATGTTCTCTTCCCAAATTTTAAGAGGAGGAAAAAAGATCTGGTTCTGACTCATATTGATATGGATCACAGTGGTGCTTTAGATCTTTTTGATCATGTCTACCTCAGCCAGAGGAGCTATGATAATTTCGTACTTGAGCACGAGGGAAATGACAATTTTAGAGCAATGCATCATTTAAATGGTCCATTTTGCAAAATTGCAGCCATATTATCTGGATATACTTCTCCCCCTCTTGATCGCCTAATAGTGCTTAATACTCACCCTGTTGATGTGAACAAACCACTTTCATATATTGGAACGCTTGATTTTCATACACTTCATTTTGATGTGTATGAAGGAAATGGTGGACATATCGCAGGAGAGACAGTTTTTGTCTGTCATGAGTACTGTCTTCTCTTTACTGGAGATATTTGGATAAACGTAGGTGACTTGACCCCAGAACAAGCAGAGTTTAATATGCTCTCGCCATATTTGATGACAAGTGTAAATGTAGATTCAAAAAAGGCAGCGAAAACCAGAGAAGAGATTCAAACATTGATGAGTACTGGAGCATGGCTAGTATGCGGTGGCCACGGTGGCATTCTTGATATCTCATAGATGGCCTTGAAAATCATTGTTTTGTCTCACATTTAGATATAAAAATTGTTAGAGAGTACATTTGCTCACTCATCTGAGTGGAAGGCTATACACTGAAAGAGCCATTGGCTCAAACATATTCTGGATTGTTTCGACTCCTTCAATGACAGAGCCGCAGATAAAGATAATTGGAACAAATGAAGAGCTTATTCCGTACTCTATTTTTGCAGATTCAAGCCGTGCGGTAGAATCCTCATCATGTATTTCATAGGAAGTAATCAAAACTTCAGGGTAGCGCTCCTTAAATTCGTCCAGCCATGGTGCAAGAAGCTGACAAGCACCACAATGATAATTGTAAAAATACATGATCTCGCATGCATCTTTCACACCTGCATTGTGCTCAGTAAATGTATTGAGATATTTCTGTCGTTCATCTTCGCTAGCTTGTTCATCGACTGCACCAAGATATGTAATTTCCCACGGCTGCGAAAGTCCATTCATCGCTTCTTCTGATGTTGCAGATTGCACAAATCCAGTCCAGATCAAAACTGCTGCAATGCCAATAATAACTACTGCAATTACTGCAAGATATACTGGGTTTGTTGGTTTCAACTCCATATTACTAATTTATAGTTTTTATTTTTATATGTATTGATGCACTTCTTAAAAAAGGGCCAGGATGACATACTGTAACTGTCTTGAAATACGTTGTTTTTGGGATATGTTTCGAAGAAAAGAAGAAAAATAGGCGTTTTCAAAGTAAAATATAAAATGGATATTTCATCTATCAGTACACAAAACTTCTAAGAACCACATCTATCACATGTCCCTGCCTCTATTCTTTCTTCAATCCAGTTATCTGCAATAAAGTAGATTCCTGGGGAGGTAAATGTATTATCCCCTTCATTTGTTTCAGGGATAGTTCCATAGGGATTTACCAAGCCACGTATGGAATAAGCACCAAGATAGATGTTATCTGGAATTTTATAGCTTAACTGCACTTCCGCGCTTTTTCCTGCTGCAATAGAAGGAATCGTTGCTTTTTCAGGATATAATACCTGGTTTCCAAGCAATAGCATAACTGAAACGGGTGTTTGTTCCGTTGCATCTTCTCCAAGATTTATCACCGATACAGAAGGCGTGATTTTTGTACCTGGGTGCAGTGAGCCTGATAATGGAATTGTAATACCTGTTATCTGATAGTTTGGCACATCCTGTGTCACATGTGCTCTGTCTGTAGCGGGAAGTGCAGTCATTTCTGTTGCACTTTCTCCTCTTTGAACAGGTACTTCCTGCATTGGAGCATTCATGAGCTGTGGTGATGCAAGACCTGAGTTCGTTGTAACAAGAGCTGTTATATGATATGTACCTCCAACCATTCCAGGTGGAACTACGCCAGTAAATGGCACTGTTATCCTGTCTTGAATTTTTAGAGATGGTAATGCTACCCAACCAACAAGTGTTGAAATTTCAGATCCAACAAGTGGCAAGAGGTAGATTCCAAGATATCCCTCTTTTATTGCATTTCTGGAATTATTTTCAATTGTTATAGTTGCAGATATAGTTCCTTCAGTAGACTCAACATCTGTTATCTCTAGGAGTGCTGGAGCTTCTGATGAGGCACCAAAAACTCCTCCAATAAGAGATGAAAAAATGGTTATTACAAAGAATATGATATAATATTTCATGAAACCTCTTCTATTTATTATTTGTACAAGGGTATTCAAATAGAAGTTAGATCTGAACATTACAATCACAATGCATACTTCTTTTGTCCGCTAGAGGGACTTGTTCTAAAAAATATTCCATTATTACACACCTTTCCATCTAAATAAGAGGGTGAAAATGGGTCAATTTATCTCATAATGCGCGTAGCGTTTAGGATTGCCAGAAGTGACACACCCACATCGGCGAACACCGCCTCCCACATGGTTGCAATCCCAAATGCGCCAAGTAAAAGGACTATTCCTTTTACGCCAAGGGCAAATACAATGTTTTGCCACACAATATGACGGGTAAATTTTGCAATATCAATTGCTTCAACCAGCTTGGAGGGCTGATCGTCCATTAAGACTACATCCGCCGCTTCAATCGCTGCATCCGACCCAAGACCACCCATCGCAATGCCGATATCAGCTCTGGCAAGGACAGGAGCATCGTTAATACCATCACCTACAAATACAAGTTTTCCTTTCGGTGATTTTTGTTCGTTTAACATTTCCACTTTTTCAACCTTTTGGCCGGGAAGCAGGCTCGCATATACCTCATCCAGTTGCAGCTCTTTTGCAATTGCATTCGCTATCTGCACATTGTCCCCAGTCAACATTACCGTTTTTCGAATGCCTTTTTCTTTCAGCTTGGCAATTGCATCAAGGCTGTCTGCTTTGATCTCATCTGATATCACAATGCAGCCAGCAAATGATCCGCTAACTGCCACATAGACTTTTGTACCGATATCATAGGACTCTATAAAATTGATACCTTTAAGCAGCATCAATTCGCTACTCCCAACTAAAATCGATTTTTCATCAACAGTAGCGGTGATTCCATATCCTGAAATTTCTGTATAATTTGATACATTTTCTTTGTTTATTTCTTTTCCATGTGCTTTCAGTATTGACAATGCAATTGGCTGATTGTGGAAGTTATTCACGGAATATACAAGTAGATAGCTATATACCTGGCAAAAAAGACTATTTGTTTTTTAAAGTCGTTTCTCATGCATGCCACAGTTATTGGATTAGTATTGATTAGTACTGATTAGAATAGGATTAGTATTGGATTAGTGATCAATGTACTGGAATTTGGATTCAAGTATTCAAAAAATAATTTTGAGACATGATCGCAAAAATAACTATTCTTCTTCCTCCACCCCTTCATCACGGAGTATACCTTTCACCTGCTCCAATAGCACGGGAACGTCTACTGTAACATTCCCCCAAATACGATCCATACGTAACCCACCGTAATTGTGTGCTGCTATATCACGAAGCCCGGCGATAGAACTCCACCGAACACCTGGATACATCTGTTTTAGCTCTTCACTCAGTGGTTTCACTAATTCGCCGATATTTATCAGCGTCATACAAACAGATCGCTTCGTCTTTTCATCATCCAAAAACTGCTGCAAACCATACCCATCTATCAGTTCCATCAACACCTCTATCTCATCTTTTATGTTAAGTAAAGAGGTTTCATCACGTTCGTTCATAGACAGGAACCGCCTTTTTTATTTTGAGCCTCTTTTGTGCTTTTTCTGTTAATGGGACTTCAACAACATCAACACGTATGCTTAATTCATCCTCTAAATTATGTCTAAAATCTATGATATCCAGAAGAGTGAGAGACCCATCATCACCAAATTCCACAAGCAAATCCAAATCACTTTCTTCTTTTGCTTTACCATCAGCATATGAGCCAAAGTATGAGACCTTTGTTAATGGGAATTTCGTTGCTGCCTTTGCAACGGCCTTTACAATCTCTTCATGTGTCAGCATATCCCCGCTCCAAGTTAGAAGTATAGTACAGGTGTACTAATTAGTAAACCTTTTCTACATTATCAAAACGAGATCCATATGTGTTTAAAATGAAGTGGGAAACAAATATCGTCAATGTAATCTTATAACGATCACAGAACTAATCCAAATGAAAGCCGAAAATTCTGAAAAGCTCCTATCATAGTTCTTGATAGTCATAATGGAAACACCCAATGTGTTAGGGTACATTTTATTGAAATCTCCGACACTCTTCTCAATTAGGTTTAGTTCAGCTTCGATGACACCTGGGCATGAGATTACCAATTTGTATTGTGTTCCATTTTGTGACATTTGGTTGACCTTATTTCAACCCACTGTTCATTACTCGATATGATTTCGCACTTGTATTGCCTGTGGACTTAAGAATCCTGAATTCACACAATAACGTCAGATAACGTCTTACCGTTACAGCAGATTTTCCTGTTAGCTTACGAGCTTCTTGTGGAGATATGGTATCATGTGTTTTGAGGTAATCGAGTATCGGCTTCACTTTTTTTAAATCCGCTTCACTCAAGCTTCGCTCATTTATATGCACATCTTCGCTCACGCTTCGTTCAAAATCTGATGCATATGGAAATGTGACAATGATGAAGCTCGGTGTAATTTCAAACACATTACGGTCATACGCTTCTAAAATACGCTGCATTCCTGAACCCAATCCTTCGACAAGTTCAACATCTTTGAACACACGCATAAGCTCGCGATTTCTGAGCATGGAACGACCACTGAAGAAATCCTCTTGGGATAACCCTTCTACAAGCCCGCCAGTAGATGTTATAGTCACCCTGTCGGAGAAAAACTCAACGACAGGCCATCCTAAGCTGTAATCATTGTGAACGACAGCATTGATGAACGCTTCACGAAATGCAATCGGATGAATGAGCTTGCGTTCCAAGCGGTCTCGTGATGTTATTTTCGCGTAGGTCTTATTCTCAACCGCAAACTTGTCCATCACGCGGTATATTGCAGTTATCAGACAGCGATAGCCGTATTCTTCGTTTTCAACGAGCTCGATTTTATTAGTTCCCGCATACTTGGCAACCTTCATAGATGCTCCGTTCGTGTCTGCTAACAAGTACGCAAGGAAATTGTAAGCACCATCGCCGTTACGCAAGTCTAAATTATCCTCAAATTGTTCATTCAACTTTAAGCCATGCTCGTTGTAATAAATGTGAAGTTGTTCAAATGTCAGCTTTTGCCGTGATGCTGCCGTTGTAAAAAGCGAGTTTACTTGCCTGTGCTGCAACAACCGTTCAATCATTGCTTCTGTCATCGGTTGCGCCGATGCGCCAACACGAACAAAGCAACCATCTTCCGTCATCCCTTTTTTACGGATATAATATGGTTTTTGCATTCCACTCGAAATAACGATGCGGATAATATTCTTATCTTCGATTTTTTCGGTGACAACATCAAACAAACCGAGTATTTTTGGATGAATGTTGTTGCCAAGTCTGTCAGCTATTTTACGTTGGTCGCCGTCTGTATCTGCGATGCCAACAACGCTTCCATCATCGGCAACTCCAACAATGATTTCGCCTCCACCATTATAGTTGAGAAATGACACAACAGCTTTTTCGAGTTTGTCACTTTTATCTAGCTCGCGTTTATACTCGATGTGGTTGGATTCTGCGTCCAGCATTTTGTTTCCTCTTCTATTGTATTAAGCTAGTTTGTTATACTGATTAAAACAGCATCGGAAAATCATAATTAAGGTTTTATATTTATAAAGAAAAAATATATTTATCCATCATTCATTCCAACGTTTCACATATTTTGTATTTTTCCCTTTACCGACTGTTTTTATGATATTTGTTTTGTGCATTTCAGCTAAAACAAGTTCAACAGTTGCCATACTGACATCTGGCAAAATATAGCATATTTCAGACTTTGAAATTGGAAGCAAGCTGCCCAGTACAACTGCTCTGACCCGCTGCTGCTTTGAAACTTTTTTACTGGTAACCACAGCAAAGCGCTTATCCAGTTCCTTATAGCAATATAATAACGTTGTTACAAAATGCATAATGAAAGGAATATAGCTGTTTTTCCCCTCATGCCATCCTTGTGAACTCTCTTGAAGTGCTACATAGTATTTGTCTTTTAAATAGTTGATCTGCTCTTCAAATGAGATATAGCGCCCTGCATCAAATCCATTTTTATACAATAACAGTAACGTAAGCAATCGAGATATTCTTCCATTTCCATCTGCAAATGGATGAATACAGAGAAAATCAAGTATATAACAAGGTATTACTATGAGTTGATTTATGTTGTAGTTTCTGCGAGCATCAAGATAAGCAAATGTTAATTGCTCCATTGCTTCACCAACTTCTGATGCCAAGACAGGATCAAACCTCACCTTTCGCCGTCCACTCGAATCGGTTTCCATAATGAGATTGTCTACTGTTTTGTAAACACCACCACTCACATTTGTATATGACAATAGGATTTTATGGAGATTTTGAATATCAGATTCACGAATGTCAAGATTTGTGTATTCATTATGAATCAGTGCAAGAGCGTCACGATATCCTGCTATTTCTTCCTCATTATGATTGAGCGGAGCACTGTTTTGATGTACAATTTCATGAATACGCTGTTCGCTTGTTATTATCCCTTCGATCTCATTTGAACCTTTGACAGATTGAACCTTCGCGATACTTTCCAGCTTCAAAAAGAGATCTGCATAATTCTCTTTTAACTGACTCTCCCGAGCTCGGAGCTCAGTAATCGTACTCACCATGTTTATGAGACCAGCAGGCAACATATCATATTCGAGAAAAGAATAATCAAAAGATCTCATACCTACATCTCCCACATTCTTTCTCCCTAAGTTGTATTGAGTCTGCCTATTTTTTTGAGTAATTTAT
>JAITWW010000154.1 GCA_031285085.1 Candidatus Methanofilum arcanum | reverse complement strand
GCTATCCCGGTATTTTGATTTCCACGAACCCTTAACCGAACATAACGCAAAAAAAGCGTGGAATCAATGCAACGAAGTATTGCAAAGCGGAACCGGTGCGCGGAAATTAATCCAAATGTCCAATGCCCAGTGTGCTTAGCAGTAGACACAGACGCAAAGGCAACACTGCCATCATCTCTCCAGCTCATCCCGTTTCACTTCTTACTTGTGCCTCAATTAACTATGGAAAAAACCTGTACACGCATCCAACTTGAAGCATACGGGATAAATCCTCAATTGTAATTGTTAAGCTGCCGTTGTTTCGTAGTAGAAGCTGATTGCTAATAAGCCAATTTTACAGGTGAAAATATACTGACATCTCTTAGAAAAGGATGCGAGTGTGCTCCAAACACCCTACCCTAAAATCTCAGACATCTCTTCAACACGTTGTGAAAGAGCATGAAGCAATAGCGAGTTATCATAGTGACTCGTCTGTGTACCACAGTTTGGACATTTAAACTCAATATCAATAGCCTGATTAAATGTCAGGGTAACACCACACTCCCTACACATGTAAAAATCATTTGAGGCCTCATACCGCTCACGCTTTTTCAGCTTTTCAAGCACGATCTCAAGTTCATTTTCAATCGCGGTATTAATATTATGTGGAAGCAGATGCCACAAATAGGTCAACCAACCAGTCTCATTGTTTTTTATTCTGCGATACTCTGCAAGGCGGCGTTCATAGAGAGTATACAAAGTATGACGAACAGCATTGAGATTAATCTCTGTCATATCTGCAAGCTCCTCATCGCTGTACTCCTTTCCCTCAGGAAATGCAGCGAGAAGGGCCATCCCTTCATCTCCAATAAGGCGGTTAAGATACGCAGACATGGCACTATTCTCTAAAATCTCCTTCATTATGCTCACTTACTGTATGTATTGGAGAACGCTAGTAATAGATGTATGGAGATCTCGCTTGGCAGCGGCCAGATCAGCTCCCGTTCCATACACAGAGATCATAGCATGCCCTGGCTCAAAAACAGTCCCTGGGTGAGGAATATCTGAAAACCGCATAAGATCATCAAAGGGATTCACTCCTGCAAAGGAAGATGGCCACACAAGATCCTTCTCTGCAAATAAAATACGCCGTATGCTTGTTTGATGGTATTGTGGCGTCTTTGGAATAGATGCAGAGATTAACCCATTACATGCATCAATATGAGTCTGTACAAGATTCACTCCAGTTGCTCGTTCTACCGTTTCTAATGTTGCCTGAAACCGTGGATTAACCTCAATCGCCCAGATTTCATCTCCAACGATGAAATCAATGCCAATAATGCCAATACAACCACTTGCAAGAGCTGCCTTCTCTGCAAGCTGAATCATCTGCTCTGTTCGGTGATCTATAAATGGAGTACAAGAACCTGAAAAACCAAAAGGAACTCCGGGATCATCGCGCATGATCTGAATATTTACTGCAATCGCACGTGCCTCCATGCCCGTCGTTACACAACAAACCGATGCAGGAATACCAGGCATATACTCTTGCAAAAGATATGGTGCCTGAAACTCTTCGATCCACTTCTCTATCTCACTTTGATTGGTAACTACCTTGTTTCTCCAACCACCAGCTCCTTCTTGAGGTTTGAGCATGTATTCTCTGCCGGATCGAAAAGATACAGGAGATATAGGATCTATCTGTTTTGGTGTTGGAATGCCATGCATCTCAAAAAAGTCCTGTATCTGCTGTTTATCACAAAATTTCGCTGCACACTCTGTATGAGAACCAAGAACAGGCACCGAATCTATCATGAGAGTCTCAGCTCCAGATGTTACCAAGATAGCATCGATACTCCATTTTTTGCATGCAAGAGTCACAATACGCTCTAGATCGGCACACTCCAAAAAAACATCAGCATCTAACACATAAGAAAAAAGATCAGAGTCACAGAAATGATCTACCGCATACACGGTATACCCAGCACGATGGGCAGAAGCAGCAACATGACGAGTTGCAAAACCTGCTACAAGAAGAGTTTTTGGATAATATGCCATGCCACTAAAACCCGTTGATATCCTGATGATCAGAAACTGTTACAACTCGTTTTCCATGTGTACATGGAATAACTCGCAGGAGACCATCGGAAAACTCACGAGTGAGACCTGCATCTCCATACAGATAATATAATAAAATTGCAAGACTTGAGATCTCAGAGTGAGGCTGATTACTAACTGCAAGATTATAATCCGCAAGTTCATAAACCTCCCCTGGGACTTTTTCTGCACCAATAACGATAAGTATCTTCTCAGACCGTCTTGAAATCTCAGCTCCAATATCTGGAAGATTCAAACCAAACATCGTAAGATGGATGACAATACCACCTGCTGCCTTCCATTCTTTTATACAAGATTTCCAACTGACATCATCACTCACAAAAAACTCTCCCCCAAACCTGCTTTGTACATCAACAATGCTTTGTACAACTCCCTTATCCTTTGACGCAAGAAACATACCACTGCACCCCATCGCACGCGCCGTAAGCCCAACATGAGTTGTGACTCGCTGATCACGCTGAGGGCGATGGCCAATACGAAGGATAGCGATCTCTTGAAGCATTTTCTCAGATTTTTCAGTGGTAGTACTCATCTTTGTGCCTGATCTCTATCTCGTACTCGTATAACGCCATTTACAATCTCAATATCAGGAAATATTTCAGATTTTGGTGTTGCATACTTCAAATGACTTTGAAGCATGTACTCATTGATACTGAGTGAACAATAACACCCATTTCGTTCTACAATCAGGAGATAACTCAAAAGACGGGATAGAGAGGCTTTGATTATGTCATGTTCTGGGGGAGGCAAGGGGCATTGCTCGCAATAGACTGTACACAGCTCATCTATGGTAATACCTGCTTCCTGCTCACAGATGAGACGATATATTTGCATGTCACGTTCTTCGTCTCGCACACATAACAGGTAGTGACTTGCAGGGTTTAGGCTTTTGTAGTGGTGTCTTTTGAATTGCATGTCAGTAGAGTTTCTATTGACTTTAAACCCTCAAAGCAGAAAACTGTTAAGATACAATCAAAAAAGTATACATGCTTGTTTTCATGAGCTACTATGCTCAGATTATCAAAAAACAGGTAGCATTCAAAACGCGTGAACATACCCTCAATTTATGGCAGATATTACAATCATTGGGACGGCTCATGTCTCACAAAAAAGTATTGATGAAGTAACAGCAGCGATTCATGAGATTCAGCCAGATGTTGTTGCAATAGAGCTGGATCAAGGTCGATACCTTGGGATGAAGCGCCAGCTGGAGAATCCTTCTGTTGAATCCGTGCTTGAGAATAAAAACTTTAATCAGCTCTTGGTTCAGTGGGTGCTTGCCTATATTCAGCGAAAGATTGGGATGGATGTAGGTGTTGAGCCAGGCGCTGATATGAAAGCTGCAAGTCAAGAAGCTGACCAGCTTGGGATACCCCTTGCTCTGATCGATCGAAACATTGGCATTACATTAAACCGCTTCTGGTTGTCGATGTCGATATTTGAGAAGATGAAGATGTTTTACGCTCTAGCGACATCGCTTGCTGCAGATGATCTTGAGGATGGCATCGATATCGATGATATGACAAAGGATGATGTGGTTTCTCTTGCTATGGAGGAATTTCACAAGTTTTCTCCCCGTGGAGCGCAGGCTCTTATCTATGAGAGAGATGCATATATGGCACACCATATCATACAGCTGGCAGAGCGTCATGAGAAGATCATTGCAGTTGTTGGAGCTGGGCATAAGAAGGGGATTGAGACATATCTTGCAGATCCAAAGACACTTCCCCCCTTGTCTGATTTAACTGAGATGAAAAAGGGAGCACCATGGGGAAAAGTTCTCGGTGGGGTTGTAATTGCGTTGTTTGCTCTTCTCCTTTTGGCAATCGCATTTTCAGGTGTTGGACTTGATGTCCTGCTCTGGGCTCTTGTCTGGTGGGTAATTGTGAATGGTACTCTGACATTTGTGTTTACCTTGCTTGCAGGAGGTCATGTGCTGTCTGGACTGGTGGGAGGTCTCGTCTCTCCAGTATCATCATTGAACCCTCTTATTGCAGCTGGCTGGTTTGCCGCACTTATGGAAGCGAAGCTCAGAAAGCCAAAACCATCTGATTTTCGTGCGATATTTGATGCAGAATCATTTTCAGAGATGAATTCTATTCCTTTGTTTAAGGTTGTGTTTGTTGCAGCACTTGCAAATGTTGGAAGTACCCTTGGAACTATTGTATATTTCCTGGTTATTTTTCCGATTCTCGGAATCGATCCAACTCTTGTTGTTGGAACTGGGCTTTCAAATATGTGGGCTTTTCTCACAGGCTTTTTCTCATAATGCGTATCTTTATGGAGAGTTTTTGTA
>JAITWW010000152.1 GCA_031285085.1 Candidatus Methanofilum arcanum | reverse complement strand
ACTGATTTTTTGTGCCCCTGAGTTGACTGTAGCATGCATGAGAAGCAGCTTTGAAAAACATCTGCTCCTTAAACAGCTCATTTTATGCGTAAAAAAAGAAGGTTATGCTGCATCCAACTCTGCAACGTAGTTGTAGAAGAATGCTGCGAGAACTGCTCCGATGATCGGTGCAATAAGATACAGTGGGTATGTTGTGATGAGAGCGCTTGAGCCATTGACAAGCAATGCCATCATGTCAGGGCCAAAACTTCGTGCTGGGTTGATTGATCCTCCAGATATATTGCCAATCGCAATAATAACTGCAGCAACCGTCATACCAATAGCAAGCCCGGCAAATCCAGGGGATGCACGTTTATCAACAGCAGAACCCATGATAACCAGCATCAGAATGAATGTACCGATGACCTCTGCGAGAGCTGCTTGCCAGATGGAGATCCCTGGGAAGGGAGCGGTGGCTCCAAGTCCACCGATGGAAAGGGAATCTGGACCTGCTATCATGAAAAACAATGCTGAACCAAGAAATGCCCCGATAAACTGAGAGATAACATATGCTCCTGCATCTTTCGTTGGGAATTTTTTCGTAGCCCAAAGTGCAATACTTACTGCTGGATTGATATGGGCTCCTGAAATACCTCCTAAGGCATAGATAATGGCGGATACAATGAGGCCAAATGCTGCCCCAACGGCAAGCCAATCTCCTAGACCTCCAAACGTGCCGATTCCGATACCAAACTCATTTGGTGGGGTGGTTCCTGCGGCAAGCATGAGAAGAATGCAGACTGAGCCACAACCTACCAGAACAAGCAGCATCGTACCGACAAGTTCTGCCAAACTTCGTTTTAATAAATTCATAGTGCTCACCCCTGTAATGCATTATAGCATTCTGGACAAAGGATTCTTGGAACAGGTACTTTCAATCTCTGTGCTGGGAAGGGATAACCTCCTTCCCAAGCCTGGATATCTGAACGGTATATGTGCTCAGAACAGAGTCCCATTCCACAAACGATACAGATACCTATTGCTTCCCGCTCAATTTTCACCTGTTCACATACATAACATCTCATCTACACGGCCTCGCGATACTGGCAATACTGATGCCGACAGCCGATAAGACATGCGGTGGCACAACTCTTACAGGCACGGGCAGGAGCTGCCGGAGTTTCTTTGTCAGTTGCAATGATATTTGTCATCATGGTTGCGGTTATTGGCTCACTTGTGAGGAGACATGGGTAGTCAGCAAGTCGTAGTAATGCAGATGACCGCACCGTGATGGCACAGGCTGGATACACGTACCGCTGCGGGTTCATGAGGACCTCATTCTCATGAATTGGTGAAAGGTCTATTGGTATTCCATTCACCTTTGGCTTAAGTGGGTCTCCAGTGCCATTTCTCACACGTCCTGCTTTTTCCATGATTTTCCAGCCACGATAGATCATGTCCATAAAGTCACAGTTGTGCAGCTCTGCAGCAGCTCCACGGGTTGGGTTTATCATGACAAGATTGTGGAAGCGCTTTGTGAGGAGATCAACGATCATTGGAGCCGTGAATCCATCAAGCTCCAACAGGTACTCAGCAGCGGCAGCAGATGATCCTGTTGCAACATTTAAGAGATCATATCCGCTCTTCACCACGCCAATAGCTCCCTGCAATGTCTTGTCTATAACCTCAGTCACTGCTTCGATGGTTGCCATGATCACATCATCTTTACACATATTGTATGTGGATTGGGAGATATGATGGGAAATATCTCCAACACAATATGCTGGAATAGTGGCGATGTTTCCATAATGAACTCCATCGCTGATCGCAGCTTTTACTGCTGGCTCGATTCTTTTGCGATAATCATCCATGTATTTTCGTGGGTCAAATGAGCTCATACCACCACTGTTCATCAGATCAGCCTGTGCCTGTGTGGGAGTTTGATACAGTGCTTGAAGCTGTTTAACTTCTTTCTCACAGGCTTGTGCGAGTGTATCTCCTGCTTCGATGCGCTTGGCAAAGAGATCACCCACCCCATATGAGGTGTTCATTCCCCAAGATTTTGAGGCAAGAATCGCCTGCTTGTGAGGAGTTGGAATCTCTGTTTTTTGCAAGATTTGGTTTACTACATTGCTTGTTGAACCTGGCATCAATGCAAAGTCAACAACACATGTTGGTCCATAAAATCCTGTATATCCTCGCACTGCTTCTTTGCCTATGATTGCCTCGTGTTTTTTAATAGAGTCTGCAAAAGTGTTAAGACTCTTTGCAAATGCTGCATCTTCATCACACAGTATCTCTAAGACAACTGGTGTCTGATAGTGCTCAACAAATGGATCATCTTCTGGACGGACATAGTCCGTGAGAGAACAAAGGACATTGAAATGAGCTTTTACTGATTCCTTGTGCAGGTTAATGACAGCTGCACTCTGTCCGTTTGCAATTGTCATCCCATCGACTGCATCGAGGTATGGTTTTGCATCGGAGATTTTAAATGTCGTTCCGCGCTTCTCTTTGAGAACAGATACATCAGCTCTCTGAGCAGCCATTGCTTCTACAACCATTTTTTTGTATAGTTCCGACATGGTGTTCACCTCTGGTAACTACACCAATCATTATCTTACCTGTTTAAGTACTTTTCGCTTTTTACTTTTTGAATCATTTATTTTGAATATCTATTGCAATCATAAAAAAAGCATTATTTCTTCTATATTCTAAGAATAATTTTTTTATTTATTATTGAACATGTTTTTAGTTTGTGTATGTTTCTTTTTTTGTGATCAAATGATAGTAGCTCCCTTTACAATGAAAATTGAGAAAAAAATGGTTTTTACATATGTGATAACATACATTCTAGTTCAAATCCTTTCATGAAGAAGATTTTATCCGGATTATTGCGACTTGCGCGTTGAAGGATGGATTCTGAAAAAAGGTTTAGAGCTCTTCAAATTTGTTTATTCTGCTGTGTGCTTTATCTTTGTACTTCTTGCTTGAGCATACTACCTGGATTCCTGTTCATTGTTGTGTTCATTGTTGTAATGAGGGATGAGGAGCAGTATCAAAAATCACATTCTATCAAAAACTCTGCAAGCAAACGAGGAATTGGTGCTGTCATACAGTGCCAGTTTGGAGTTCCATTTACCTCAAGCACGGTATACTCAGATCCACGTTCAATCAGGTCCACACCTCCATAATCCACACCAACTGCTTTTGCAGATTGAATGGCTAGATCTGCCATCTCATCATCAACAGAAACTGCCTGACCACATCCTCCTTGATGAATATTATGTGTCAGAGAATTAGATTGACGCATAATTGCACCAACAGCTTCATCTTCGATTACAAAAACACGAAAATCACGAACTGAGGGTATATATTCTTGAAGATAAAATGGAGGTTCAATGGCATCGAGCTCTTCTTTCTCTGAAATAAGCACAATGCCGTTTCCATCAAATCCATATACTGGTTTATATATTACTTGTCCCCAATGGTCCAGGAAATCATGTGCAAGCGCACGCGCTTCACCAAAAAATGTCACTGGTGTTTCGATGCCTGCACGTACAAGTCTGGCAGATGTTGCAACCTTACTTGCGCAGGTCACGATACCCTCTGGAGGATTCACCACTCGATTTGAGAGAGCAAGAGCGTTTAAAACCTCAAAATTTTGGCCGTTTTGTCGAATGCCGCATGCCCAGATCGTTTCATTCTCGATTGCTGTATCAAATGGATCAATGCTCTCTAGATATCTGACACGAAATGGTACTTCCATTTTATTGAGTTCATCAAGTACCATTTTAGTCGAGTTATCATCAGGCGTATCCGTTGGTTTTGGAATAATTGAAATCATATAAAAGAAATAAAGAAAAATTGAGAAGAAAAATTAGATCTCTTCAATTTCTACTTGCTTCAGATCATTTCGTTGATGGTTTCGCCAGACCTTCTCACGATATACCGGTCCACTATTATAGGTACAAAATGGAATCAACTTCCCATCAGGTGTTGCATAATGAATACAACACTGCTGCACCCGCTCAATATCATAATTATAGTTATCCATAAAATGCATTGTTCCAATAAACAGAGCATTCCAGTGGAACTCACGTAATGAATCAAAATTATGACTGATCAATGCCTTTCCAATGCTACTCCAAAACTCTTTTGAAAACTCGTCTGAACGAGTTGTAGCCGTTGCAGCCTTATGCAGATCTCGAACACCTGAAATTGCAGCAAATTTGTGCAGCAGTTTAGGTCCTTTTTCACCCAATTTGTCGGTGAGATTTTGAACCGCTTTGAAAAACTCATCAACATCAATTATCTTTGTAACTGGCGTGAGACCCTGCTCTGTTACAAATCCATATGTTGCGGCTCCACAATGCTCATGTGCAGTAAAACGGATCTGTGGCTTATTGGTATACATCTCCACAAAATCAGAGATCGGAACAACACAAGGGACAGGATAAAAATCAGAGACCTTTAAGGATCCACCTGTTTGATTCTCAATACGCTGCAACAGATCTGGAATTGTGATGCGCTCCTTCTCCATCTCTTTTATTTCCTTTGCACCTGTAAATGAAACAGGTTGGAAATTCAAACCACGAATAACGCTAATATTATCTGCTGCAAATCGTATCATCTCCCCAATCTCATGATCATTAAACCCACCAATGATCGTTGGTACGAGTACCATTCCAAGTCCGATGGCCTTACAGTTCTCAATCGCCTGAAGATCTCGCTTTAGTTTAAAATTTGTCTTTTTTGAGACTCCATCAAAATGCAAATAGACTGTTGAAACACCTGCATCTTTTAAAACCTGCGCCAAATTTGGATCTTTTGCAAGCAAAATTCCATTTGTTGCTATTTGGACCTGCAAAAATCCCTTTCTTTTGGCAAGTCTCACCAAATCTGGCAGATCTTCTCGAAGCGTTGGTTCTCCTCCTGCAAACTGAACCGCTGGTGTAGGGTTTGGTTTCTCAGAGCGAAGCAATGTTAGCATCTGATCAACCTCTTCAAATGTAGGTTCATACACAAACCCACACACACGCGCATTTGCAAAACAGAAGTCACAGTTCAGGTTACACCGATTTGTCAGATCGATATTTGCAAGTAGAGTTGTTGATTTGTGATTCGCGCAGATACCACATGCTCCTGGGCATGAAACTTGTGGATTTGAAACTTGAGGATTCTCAAGGCCACGTCCCTCATAATGATACTGTGCAAATCTGTGGTATAGCTCCGCATCACTCCAGTAGAGGTTTGAAAAATGCCCGTGCTCTGGACAGCTCCTCTCGATAAATATTTGCTTGTCCCGTTCAACAATCTCTGAATTCACGACTTTTAGGCAAACAGGGCATATACTTTGCGTCTTATGTTGAATCAAACTTCCTCCCATATGTGAACAACCATTCCAAGTACTAAAATGCGTACTCATGTATAAAAGGCTTTAACGTGTTAATACTGATCATTTATTCTTACGTAGATCAACACATACCGAATACTATTATATTAGTATTAAAAACCTATAAATCTGCAGGGAGGTACGGATCGTCATAGAAGGTTTAGTATGTGCAGCTGTCAGTGTGGTTATCTATGCACTTTGGATAATGATACCTGCATACATTCCAAACTCAGCTGCTGCTCTAATAAAGGGAACATTTCCCATGGACTTTGGAAGGACAATGGCCGATGGAAGAAGAATCTTTGGAGATGGAAAAACATTTCGAGGATTTTTTGGAGGAATAATATGTGGTGTAGTTTTTGGATGTCTACAGATCTTGGCATACCAGCAGTTCAATCTGAATTTCCTTCCACATCATACCCTTCTTTCTGTAACACTGCTTTCCATAGGAGCATTAACAGGTGATGTTGTAGCAAGTTTTTTGAAGCGAAGGCTGGGTATGAAACCAGGGGAAAAATGGCAGTTTGTAGATCAGTATGACTTTTTATTTGGTGCGTTCATATTACTCGCTATACTTGATTGGTCATGGGTACATGAAAATGTCACAATTACGACGTTTATTATCATCATCATTATGACACCATTATTGCACAGAGCGGTAAACATGATAGGATATAAGCTGGGGTTCAAGGACGTCCCATGGTAATCATGGAAACTATTACAAAACTCTTAGTCGAGCATAATGCGATACGAACTGGAAATTTCGTACTTGCATCTGGTGCCACAAGCACATATTATGTTGATGTAAAGACAGCGATCACAGCGCCAATCATGCTGAAAACTATTGCAGATTCAATTGCTGATATGGTAGTATTCGATGTTGTAGCTGGGGTGGCAGTAGGTGGGATTCCACTCTGTGTTGCAACATCTCTCAGTGCAGGTACTCCATTTGCCATCATTCGTGCCAATGCAAAAGAACATGGGCTTGTTGACACAGTTATTGGCGATGTGTTAGGTCGTCGCGTACTGCTCGTAGAAGATGTAACTACATCTGGTAGTTCTGCACTGTATGGTGTAGAACAGATTCGTGCATCTGGAGGCATTGTAGACACAGTTATTACTGTTGTTGATCGAGGTAATGGAGCTGATGTAGCTCTTGGAAAAGCGGGTGTTTCCCTGGTTGCATTGGTGACGCTTGCTGAACTTCTAGAACAAAAAGAGATAAATGTATAACTATTTTCTTTTTTGTTCTGTCTTTTAATATAATCTTATGAACTATATGAATATCCTTTTGGTTGGATCCGGAGGACGTGAACATGCAATAGCTTGTACTTTTTCAAAAAGTCCGAAAGTAAAGTTATTTGCAGCAATGGCAACACCGAATCAGGGTATCATCGATTGTGCCAGTTCCTCTCTTATAACAGATGAAAAAGACTGCGCTAAAATAGTAGCATTTTGCAAAGAACACCAGATAACACATGCATTTATCGGCCCTGAAGCGCCCTTAGAAGCTGGAATATGTGACGTGCTCAGTGCTGCTGGTGTTACATGTGCAAGTCCAAGCAAAGCAGCTGCACGAATTGAAACTGATAAGGCGTTTTGCCGCAATCTTATGTCAGATTATAACATTTTAGGTTGCCCTGAGTATCACTATTTTGCTGACTGCAAAGATGCAATATCTTTTCTTGAGGCTCACGCCGATATTGAGTATGCCATAAAACCAGTTGGTTTGACGGGGGGGAAAGGAGTTCGTATTATTGGTGAACATGTAGACTTTTACGGTGCAAAAGAGTACATACAGGAGCTGAAACATGATATTGTTCTTGAAGAACGACTTTTTGGTGAGGAGTTTACTCTTCAGGCTTTTGTAGATGGAAAAACGCTTCTCCCAATGCCTCTTGTTCAAGATCATAAAAGGGCTTTTGAAGGAGATACGGGTCCAAATACTGGTGGGATGGGTTCGTATTCAATGTTGGATCACCGCTTGCCTTTTGTGAGTGAAGATGACTACAATACCGCATTTTCTATCATGAAATCTGTGGTATCTGCTCTTGCTGAGGAAGGAACACCATATATTGGTGTTTTATATGGTCAGTTCATGAACACCAAAACAGGTCCGATGGTAATTGAATTTAATGCACGTTTTGGTGATCCAGAAGCTATGAATGTCATGTCACTTCTTGACTCTGATGCAGGAGATCTCATTGAAGCGATGACCACAGGTACACTGGATCAGTTCTCTATCTCATTTGCAAAGCAAGCAACCGTGTGTATCTATCTTGTTCCAACAGGATATCCAGAAAATCCACAATCTGATTGTGAGATAGTACTTCCAGAAACATCTGATGCGCTGCTGTATTATGCAAATGTGCGATGGGAAAATGACCATCTCATTACCGGAAGTTCCCGCTCTCTTGCATTTGTTGGTATGGGCATGACGCTTGAAGATGCCCGTGTATCAGCGATTTCAGCAGCATCTGAAGTTTTGGGAGAGGTGCGGTTTAGAACAGATATTGGAACTGCAGAAGTTCTTGAGCGTCGTATTATCCATATGAAGACTGTTCGAGGCGATGTCACGTGAAGCGAAATCTCGTTTCTTTGCTCGATATTACGAAAGAAGAGTTCTTTACGATACTTGAACTGGCAGATCGTTTGAAAGCTGAACGTGCAGAAGGTCATTTTCCATCCTACCTGCATCACCAGTCTCTTGGCATGGTTTTTGAAAAATCATCTACTCGTACCCGCATCTCTTTTGAGGTTGGAATGCATGAGTTAGGGGGAACTGCACTGGTTTTAAACCCAGATGATATGCAGATTGGGAGGGGCGAAAGTATTGCTGATACAGCGCGTGTTATGTCTCGCTTTGTCTCTGCTGTTATGATCCGTGCATTTTCCCACAAAACTATCGAGGAGTTTGCCCGATTTGCAAGTATTCCAGTTATTAATGGTCTTTCAGATCGTGAGCATCCATGCCAAATTTTGGCAGATGTCATGACGATCTGTGAACATTTTGAAATACTGGAGGATCTCAAAGTTGCATGGATTGGAGATGGAAACAATGTATGTCACTCTATCCTGTTTTCAGCAATATATACTGGTTATGAGGTCCATATCTCCTGTCCTTCTGAGTTTATGCCTGATGCAGATGTGATTGAGATTGCACGATCACGTGGCGCTTCTATTGTATTATGTGACACTCCAGAAGGGGCTGCAAAAGATGCAGATGTTGTGATCACTGACACCTGGGTGTCGATGGGAGATGAAATGGAAGAAGAACTCCGCCGAACGATTTTCAAATCTTACCAGATCAATAGCAAGTTGATGAAGCTTGCAAAGCCACATGCAATCGTGCTGCACTGTCTTCCTGCTCATCGTGGTGATGAGATCACTGATGAAGTTATGGATGGGCCTCAAAGTGTCGTGTGGGATGAGGCTGAAAACAGATTACATGTCCAAAAAGCTCTTGTCCTTTGGCTTTTAGATAAGGTTGCATAAATATCTGAATATAGACCTTTCAGACCTTTTTTTGATAGCAGTAACTAAACATTGTTTCAAGAGGTTTAGAGGTCTGTTAACTTGAGAATGCTAGCTCCAGAGGATTTATCGCATAGGATCATTACACTCTCTCATTTCCCATTTTCGGCATAGAGCAACCCTTGTACATCTGTTTTTTTGAAATACCTCTCATTTATGGTAAGCTCAAGTAAAACTGCCTACCATGTTTGGTATATTTTCGATATATGTTAATACGACATTTGTATAATATAATCTATGGCACGATATCTCTGTAATATTTGTAAGGCACATGAGTATGATTCTGAGAAAGGGGTACCTGGTGTTGTAGATCCACATACTTTGCTCCAGGATCTGCCAGACAGCTGGCACTGTCCACTCTGTTTCTCGACAAAGGCTCATTATGTTCTCATCGATGGTGATGAAAAAAAGCAAGATAAAGATGGTGATTCTGCTATGATTGCCGGTGAGGAATGGATGGAGGATATTATTTTGATGGCAAGTGGAGCTGGTTCTCTGATAGCTTCCATGGGTACAACTTTACCTGGTCCACGCTGGGATGATATCTTGTTTATTGGCTCTTCTCTTTCTCGTTTGCCAACACCTGCTGATGCACCAGTCTCACTGCAGGCCGTCATTGGAGCGGGGCGGTCGGCGGTTAAAAAACCCCTTATATTGTCTCTGCCAGTATTTGTCACTCATATGTCATTTGGAGCCTTATCTTCTCAAGCAAAATGTGCTCTCGCTCATGGGGCACGAAAGGCTGGCACCGCAATTGGATCTGGAGAAGGTGGCGTGCTTCCAGAGGAGGTGGCAGCAGCAGGGGGATATATCTATGAGTATGTGCCGAATCGCTACAGTGCATTAGATGAGGTGTTTTTGGCTGCATCAGCTGTTGAGATAAAGATTAGTCAGGCTGCAAAACCCGGACTTGGTGGGCAGCTTCCTGGAAAGAAGGTGACGAAAGAGATTGCAGCAGTGCGTGGACGTGAGCCTGGAGTTGGTATTCACAGTCCACCGACCTTTCCAGAGTTATGGGAGATGGGAAGTACTGCAGGGCTTTGTGAACTTGTAGCTGAGATGCGAAAACGCGCCCCTGAAAAACCCATTGGTGTAAAAATTGCAGCGGGGGATATAGAAAGAGATCTTGCCATTATTGAGGCTTCAGGAGCTGATTTTGTGACAATTGATGGGAGGCCTGGGGGTACTGGAGCTTCACCAAAAACAGTGCGTGATTATGCAGGGATTCCAACGATCTATGCAATTAGCCGTGCAAGACGCTGGCTTGATGAGCATGGAAGCACGATGTCCTTGATTGCAACTGGTGGTTTTCGGAAAAATGCCGATATTGCAAAGGCACTTGCAATGGGTGCTGATGCGATTGCGCTTGGAACAGCAGCTCTTGTTGCAATTGGGTGTAGGCAGCATCGCATCTGTGCATCAAATAGGTGTCCCCGTGGTATTGCAACACAGGATCCAACATTAACATCTCAGTTTGATCTTGAGGATGGAGCGGTTGGTCTTGCTCAGTATCTCAAGGCTGTAGCTGCGGATTTGGATCTCATTGTGCGTATGCATGGGAAGCGTTCATCTTCTGAGCTTGGGTATGATGATCTCGTGACAATGAATGCAGATATCGCAACTTTTACCAGAATTCCACATGTGTGAAGTAATGTGATGTCTTTTCACAAAAGAAGAGAAAGACATGGAGATGTGTGTTGCCTGCTGTATCTGATGTAGGTAGGGGCAAAGTTTTGCCTCAGTGGCTTACATGGCACGGTAATACCGCTCATAATGTGCCTCTTTACCCTGGCTTGAAATCACATGGAATCTTCTCACAGATTTAGATGGTCATAAATTATTATAGGTCTGTGTTGTATAAGTACAATCAAAGATCAGTGTAAGCATGCGCGCAGTTTGGAGTGGAAGATGGAAAACTCTAGACACGTGCTAAGAGATAATATTATGTTGTACCATTGCATATTATAGAGGTAGAATGTTTAAAGGAACCATTGAAGCAGATGTTCTTAGAACAACAATAGACGCTATTTCAGCGTTAGTGACTGAATGCAGGCTCCACTATAGTGAAAGCGAGGTTCATACCAGTGCGGTTGATACGGCAAATGTCGCAATGATTAATCTGCGTCTTTCGCGTGATGCATTCTCAGAGTATTCCTCATCAGAGGGAGAAATTGGGCTTGATATTGCAAAATTCAAGAATATTTTCTCAATGCTTGGGAAATCAAGCAATATCACGCTTCACTATCCAGATGGATCAAATAAGATTGATCTGACATTTGACGGATATAAGTATTTTATCGCTCTTTTGGATACAAATACCTTAAAAAAGGATCCAAATACACCAAATATTGAGCTTCCCGGGCAGGTAACATTAGCAGGAAGTGATCTCTACTCAGCAATAAAAGCTGCAGCAGTAGTTTCAGATAAGATCTGGTTTGTCATTGATCCCGTAGAACAGTTATTTTATATAAATGCTGAAGGAGATACGGATCACATCAAACGTGAGTTTAATGGTGATGATATTGTATCATGCAATTATGTTGAGGCAAAATCATTATTTTCCATCGATTATCTGAAGGATATGGGAAAGGTAATGAGTGGAAACGAGGTAACAATTAGTCTTGGCATTAATCATCCCGCTCGCTTTTCTTTCAGCATTGCAAATGGAAAGGGATATATTGATTATCTCATTGCTCCGCGTATAGAAGCTGGTCAATAGGTATGGACACAGATGTCCTCATACATTTTGTCTCGCTCGTGAAGATGTAACTACTATACCATTTTTAAGGAGAAAACATGCAGGTAGTCCTTGAAGGACGGGATCTTGTGAAATATCCGTTTCTAAAAGAAGCACAATGGTATATCAAAGATTATGCTGCATCAATTGATACATTTTTAACATCAAAGCCAGGTGAGCTTGCTTTACGGGTTGCTACCTCATTCATTGAATCATCACTTTCTTTTCGAAAGAGCACAGGAACTGAGATCAGTGTTCCTGATTATCCTCATGATAATGCAGAAAGTCGTGTTTTTATTGCAGGGTATGCTCTTGCACGTATTCTTTTATCATGCTATGGTGATCGAAATATGATTGAGCGGTTTTGTGTCTATCAGGCATGGCTTTTTTATCATCATATTCAAACAGAGCGAATAGATCTTGTACAGTATATTGCAGAACAGTTTGGCATGGAATACAGATCTCATGTCATACCTGTTCCTCAATATGTACATATCATTGCATCTGTCTCTGATGCTCATTGGCGTTTGATTAACAGACATGTTGTATCTGGACAAGTATTTGTAGAGCAGGATGAATTTTTGGAGTTGATGCGTGAGAAGCTTGCAACTATTCTTCGTGATCAGCTACCACTGCGAATACCAGAAGAGATCTGCTCAATTTTGACTCCATCTTTAGATGAGATAAAGAGTTTGCACCAAGAACGAATGATTGAAGAATTTGGACCGGTTGACGACTCAGCGTATCCTCCATGTATATCTGCTCTCCTTTTATGCCTCACACAGGGAGGGTATCTTTCTCATATGGCACGATTTGCAGGAACATCTTTTTTACACAATATTGGCATGGATCTCGTCTCAATCATAGATCTGTACGGAAATGCTCCTGGCTTTGATCTTGATCGCACCTCATATCAAGTAAGCCATATCTCCGGTGATGGAGGAAGTGGAACAGATTACACATCTCCAATGTGTGCTACGATGAAAACGCATGGATTATGCGTACATGCTGACACACTTTGTGCAACGATAAACCATCCTCTCGCGTACTACAAACGAAAGAAAATGGAACGTGCAAAAAAGGAAAGACCACTAATGAGGAAAAATATAGAAGGAAAAACAAAAGAACGCCCAGATCGGAATTCGAATCCGAGTCGTCGGCGTGACAGGCCGACATGATAGGCCACTACACTATCTGGGCTAATGCACTACTTAATTGGTATGATTTACGTATATATGTTCTTATTTTTTCAATATATATAATTGTTTTTATTATTTTGAAAAAGGAGGTGATACTGGTATGATGGAGAAGGGCAATGAATTGGTGAGTCTTTGTTATCTCCCACTCCTAACAAGTGATAAAGATGATATCGAATACATAGAAATACCTGTTCTAGATATTATCTTCTGATCTGCAATATTCTTATTATTCTCTTCAATTTGGGGAACATGGTCCTGAACATAACTTCGTGTTGTTAATGTGTACGATCCAGACCCCTCAACACTTTCAACCAATAGATAATATTTTGTCTTGTCCTGAGGATAAGGAATTCCAATATAAGCGTATGGACTGGAACTCTCATCAAATGCAATCGGAGGACATTGGTGTGTTCTTGGATCGCAATCCTTGAAGAGATATGCATTGAGATCAAGAGAACAAACAGCAGATTGAAACTGATTGATATTTTCCGTAGATACCATAATTATAGGGATTTCAGCAGGAATTGTACAATCTAATGGCTCCACAATCCATTCTACAAATATTCTCTCTCCAGATACTAAGAATGAATGGACATTCGGAGATTTGAGTGAGATTATGGTGGTTTGAGGACTTACTTTATATGGTATAGAAGAATCTGATGCTATTTTCTCCATCGTGACTGTGGGCTGGAGAATGGGTGGTAGGGCTTGGTCTGGAGTATATTCCAACTGGTATCTTCCACTACCTTGTGAGCTATACACTTCAATACACCATTGCCCACTGGGTAATACTATAGTATCCTTCGATTTATAGAAAGCCATATCTCTGACATTTGATTCAGATGGACAATTTTCTACACCAGCTATTGCAACTTGCATGGCATACAGTGTAAACCGAGAACTTGGTGTAGAAGTCAGCTTGAGTGTAGCTGAGTTATCAACCTGAATTTGGTGCATTACCGCTTGTCCATGTTGCAGAAATCCAGAATCTGTCCAAGAATCTCCGGATGCCGCTGAGACATATCCAATCATGCAGAAAAAGCAAACAAATGTGCATAACCGCATGCACAATATTCTATTTAACATAAATAGTACTGTGTAATTACAACCATAAATACATGAGAGTGTTCACAAATGGACTATAGAATAATATGGTATTTGTAATATAATAACAATTTACCAATCTATTCTATATGAAAACAAAATGGTTGATGGTTGAGTTGGTAATTGAATTAAGCATGCCTATGCAGACGAGTAGATCTTTTAGAGGCTTCAAAAAAGAGAGCATTTGAGTTTCTATAGGTAAACACTCTTATCTGAAACTAAATTCACTTTTATATTGTTTCTTTCTGTTTGCACACTATCTTCTTTTATGGAAAAGCTTTAGCACATATTACCTGTTGACCTGCCAATGGAAGAAGTTTGGATTGGTGCCACGTACCGGTTGCCTCGTGAAGCTTGAGGAAGGATATTTGAATGGGACTGAAAGAGTTGGGTTTACTCCTGGAGAGTACTGGGAAAGCATTGGAATTGGTGCTGTTGGTGGGCTTGGACCCGTAACCACAGATGAAGCCTCCAAGAAATAGGTTCCACTACCTATAGCGGCATATACTTCGACACACCACTGCCCCCTAGGTAGTACAAGAGTGTTCTGCGAGATATAGGATGCCATATTTCTGATAGCTGCTTCTGGTGGACAGTTCTGCGCACCAGCAATTGGAATTTGGACGGCATATAGGGCGAACTGAGCTCTTGGTGGAGAAGTCAATGCAAATAAAGCAGAATTATCAACTTGAACCTGATGAATCACTGCTTGTCCCTGTTGCAGCGGATATGATTTTGTCCAATACACTCCCGATGCTGCTGAAGCATGTCCTACAAAACAGAGGATGCAGACACATGCACATAAACCGAATACAAATCTTATAGATGGCATGGACGTACTATCTATGTACGACTAGAAAAACCTATCTCAACGCACAAAAACAGAGTAATTCGGTGAAAAAAGAGCTGTGTCACAATAATGTTCGTCATATGGAAATAAGAGAAGAGAAATAGAAGAGCATGTTACCATGGTCTATGAACTGGGCATAACATTCTGAGTGAACTGGTGCATGCAAACGCGTGAGTTATCATGATACTCGAAACAAATCGACTTATACTGCGTCCATGGAGAGAAACGGATGCTGAAAGTCTGTATGAATATGCAAAAAATCCTCTCATTGGTCCTGCAGCGGGTTGGCAGGTTCATACCAGCGTAGAATATAGCTTGCAGATCATTCAAACCATTCTCTCTTCTTATGAAATCTATGCAGTAACAATAAAGGGTGAGGATAAAGCAATCGGTAGCGTTGGGCTTATGATTGGAGAGAGAAGCAATTTAGGCATCGGCGAACATGAAGCAGAAATCGGCTATTGGATTGGAGTGCCCTACTTTGGTCAAGGACTCATCCCTGAAGCCGTATGTGAATTGATGAGGTACGCCTTTGATTTTCTTTTGCTGACAATGCTTTGGTGTGGGTACTTTGATGGCAATGAGCAGTCAAAGCGGGTACAGGAAAAGTGTGGCTTTCGCTTCTATCACACAAAAGAAGAGATAGAATGCCCGTTTATAAATGAGATGAGGACAGAACATGTTACCTGTATCAGTAAAATGGAATGGCAGCTTTTCAAAGAGGGTGAATAAAACCAGGATATAGGAAAAGGAGGAATATTATGTTAAGAGACGCAGAAAAAACAATAGGGAATCTGATTGATAAACAAAAGGTCGCCCTCATAAGCTCTGTGGATAGTGATGGCTTTCCAAATACAAAAGCAATGTTACCACCACGAGTTCGTGAAGGTATTAAAACGTTTTATTTTACGACAAATACATCATCGATGCGTGTTGCGCAGTATCGAAAAAATCAGCTGGCATGTATTTATTTCTTTGATCGAAGATTTTTCCGTGGCGTCATGCTCAAAGGTGTCATGGAAGTATTAGAAGATAATGCAAGTAAAGAGAGGATATGGCAAGAAGGGGATACCATGTACTACTCAAAAGGTGTTACCGACCCTGATTATTGTGTTCTTCGATTCACCGCAGAAAGTGGAAGATATTATGCAAACTTTCAGTCTGAGAGTTTTGATATCTAAATTCTGATTTACCCTTCGTATTTTACAAGAAAAGAAGAGGGATCTCATGCTAAAATCTCATCAAGAAGCGCTTCAACTCCCTCCCCTGTCTTCATATTTGTCAAAAAGATCTTGATTCCAGGGTTATAACGCTTCATATCAGCTTCCATTCTCTCAAGGCTCGCACCAACAGCATCAGCAAGATCTATTTTATTGAGCACTGCAATGGTGCAGTCACGAAACATCATGGGATGCTTATTTACTACATCATCCCCCTCTGTTGTTGAGATCACCACGATTCTTTTCTCAGCTCCAAGATGAAAATCTGTTGGGCATACCATATTTCCTACATTCTCAATGAACAAAATGTCAATCTCATCAAGGGGAAGATGATCAAGTGCATGCTCAACCATATGAGCATCAAGATGACATTCTTTTCCGGTGTTTACATTATATGCAGGAATACCAAGGGATATAACCCGTTTAAAATCATCATCTCCATATACATCACCAGCGATCGCCCCAAGAAAAAGACCACGTGTTTTCAGGCGTGGGGCGATCTGCTCGATTAATGCTGTTTTTCCTGAGCCAATCCCTCCAAGGAGATCAAAAGAACGCACTCCATGAGAACTGAGATGCTCAGCATTTTTCTCTGCAAGGTGCTTATTTGTATCAAAAACACTCTTTTCGATAGAGACATCAATATGATGCATATGCATACATATTCTCGCTAATTGTTTATAGGTATTTATAGAAATACAGCGAACAGCTGCAGATGAAAAAAGAGTGTATCATCTATCCATGCTACTTTGACTCTCATAGTACACGAGAGCAAGGACGGCGTATTCCTCTCTCCATCGCGAAGCCGGATCCCAGCATGAAGGACATCATTATTGCACTCAAAAAAAATAGACTTTCTTATCAGATAGAAGACAAACCTCATCCTTCATGCTGGTGGAAAGGAGATGGGAGAGCGGTAGTTACCCATACAGGCTCAAAACAAGAACTTCTGCTCAAAGTCGCAAAAGATATTGTTGTCAAAGATGATCCCACAAAAGCCCACCGGGCTCGCCTCAAGCGTGCGAAAAAGGGAGAGGCAAAAGCAAGTGTACATCCAAAAAAAAGAGCAAAACAGTAGGAAACAATAGGAAACAGCCCCTTGATAGAGATACAGCGATACCATGTACGATTTACACACCCATACCACTTTTTCAGATGGAGATCTCATCCCTGCTGAGTTAATTCGCCGAGCAGCGGTGTGTGGGTATCAGATCCTTGCAATCTGTGATCATGTTGATTGGACAAACATAGACATCATCATCCAATCCATTCCAAAAATGAGAAGTACGGCGAAGGAGCATGGGATAACCCTGCTTGCAGGAGTTGAACTTACCCATACCCTTCCTGCTGATATCGGGAACATGGCACAGTATGCAAAAGAACAAGGAGCAGATATCGTTATTGTGCATGGAGAAACAACAGTAGAGCCAGTGTTACCAGGTACAAATGCTGCTGCATGTTCATGCCCATATGTAGATGTTCTTGCACATCCTGGTTTTATCACACATTTTGACGCAAAATCTGCTATGCATCACGACATCTGGCTTGAGCTGACGGCAAGAGGTGGTCACAACCGCACAAATGGACATGTTGCTCGTATTGCAGAAGATACCGGTGCAACACTTGTGGTAAACTCTGATTCACATGCCCCCCATGATCTTATGGATGGAAAAACACGAGAAAACGTTGTTTTTGGTTCTGGAATCTCACACAGCGCAGCAAAAGAAATTTTAAATCGAGATCTCTCAAAATTTCTGTAAATTCCAAGAGTGCTATCTAAGCGAGTGGCATATTGTACGATCGTTCCTCTGCTAATACAAACTCCCACAACTCTTTACAGTCACATGGGATCTCTGCAAGTGAGTGAAGCAGCTCACGATCAGAGGTTAAAGAGTAATCATAAATCCCATCCACAATCGTTTTGCTGCATACTGAGCAGTTTGATGCCCCTCTGCGCTTTCCTCCACCGAGGGGATCACAGCTTACATGAACAGGAGCCTTGATAAGCACATCAAGCACACTCCACAGATAGGGAGGACGATAGGAACCCTGTTTCCAAAGACGCTCAAGCTCTGTATTTTTTTGCACGGTACAGGGATTTAGTGAGATGAGATCTGTATATGGCATAATATCTACTATAGAGCGGTGCATATCTGTTAATGCTTCTTGCTCTGTCAGAAACGCAGGCTTTTGCAAGAGATATGTTTTCACACGTGCACCTGCCTTATGAACTCTTTTTGTGGCTTCTTTGTACTCATCAAAAGAAAATCCCTTATGAATTGAACGATCTCGAATAACATCACTTGAGCTCTCAAGTCCAATTGCAACATATAATGGATCATCAGAGTTGAGAGTTTCACAAAAATCAGAGATTATCTCTGCATCAGCATACTCTGCCCGACTCTCCACAATGAGTGTCTTTCCCTCAAACTGTTTTGCAACCTCCTTGCGCACCTGCTCTGGAACCTCTTGTTTGTCAAAAAAACTCCCTGAGGTGTAGATCTTTATGACTGGGCGATTTGTATAATCATAGTTTTGTGCAACATACAACATCTGTGCAAGCATATGCTCAGTGACATTTTGACCCTCGGTTGGAGTGTATCGTTCATGCCGATAGCTACACATGCGGCATCCATTCCAGCTGCATCCATTACTTTTTAAAATAATGGTAAGTGTATCAACAACACTCTCTTGTATGCGATCAGATCCTTCCCATACCGCAAGAGGTTTTATCACATCCTCTTTGACGCTTGTTTTTTTTCCCATCTGATTTGATGATACTGATGACATCTGACCTGTGAATGCAGATGGATGTGCATTCATGAAAGAACCCCAGTGGTTGAGAGAGCATGTATGATGTTTTTGACTGCATGTTTTGCATCCTCTTCTCTTTTCCCCCCTGTGATAATGAGTTTTCCCGACCCAAAAATAAGCACGACAACCTTTGGCTCCTTCATTCGATAGACAAGGCCTGGGAACTGTTCAGGTTCATACTCTATCTGTTCAAGATTAAAACCAATAGCAATTTTATTCAGATTTATAGTAGTTCCAAGGTCAGCAGAAGTAACGATGTTTTGCACCTGATACTCAAGATTATCATATAATGCGATATCTAATAAGCGTAGCTCGGTTGAAAGATACTCAAGTCCTTTATCAAGGCTGTCAATATTTTTTGCACCAGTGAGTACAACTTTTCCAGAACCAAACATCAGAATTGCAAGTTTTGGCTCATTTATCCGGATGACAACACCAGGAAACCTTTTTTTATTATACTCTGCAAAAGTTACCCGTTCTGATATTTGAACTAAATCAAGCGTATCTGCAACCTTTGCCGAAGCTACAATGTTTTCGATCCGTAAAGAGTCCTCGGGAGTTGCAGTCATGCTATAAATTCGACTGATGATCTTAAATAGGTTTTATATTTTTTTCATTGACAAGTGCATATGTGCATCACATAATATTCTTGATTCGTCTCATAAACCGATTTCATGAAAAATCGTTACAAATATTTATATGAATGGGCTCTCAACAAGTATGATATACAAATGACGATATGCATTTCGTCATTTAGTGAAGGTACTCTCTTGTGACAGCGAGAGTGTCAAATCTATGTATCTATGTAAAGGAGATATTTCCATGACCGAATGGGTTTTAACAGAAGCAGAAGGATATGACCTATTAAAGAAGTACGATATTCCAGCCCCAGAATATGGAATTGCCACGACACCTGAGGAAGCAGCTGATATTGCGGCAAAAATTGGGTTTCCAGTTGTCATGAAGATCGTCTCCCCCCAGATCCTTCATAAGAGTGATGCTGGTGGAGTTATTGTTGGTGTTACCTCAAGGGAAGATGCAATCTCTGCATACCATAAAATCATAAAAAATGCGTCAGCATATGATTCAAAAGCAGAGATTCTTGGCGTGATTGTTGTTGAAATGGCACAATCTGGTGGTGTTGAGTTACTCATCGGTGGAAAAACAGATGCAACATTTGGAAAAGTTATCTCCTTTGGCATTGGGGGTGTGCTCGTTGAGCTATTGCACGACGTGAGCCTTCGCATTCTCCCCGTTACAGAACCTGAAATCCGCGAGATGATTCGTGAGATAAAATCTTATAAACTTATCGCAGGATATCGTGGTGATGGTCCAAAAGATGAGGAGTTGCTTGTCAAGATCCTGGTTGGTGCATGCAAGATGTTTGCAGAGAATGACATCACAGAGTTTGATATTAACCCACTGCGCTTGTACGAAAAAGGAGCATGTGCGCTAGACTCTGCAATTATTATGAGTGATGATCTAGAGGCGCTTCAAGGTGAAGAGTACGAAGAAGTACCCCTTGATTACTTTAATCCAAAGACTATCGCTGTTATCGGGGCATCTGATGATCCAGGTAAGATGGGATATGCCTGTATGCGTAATCTTCTTGATTTTGATGGGCCACTCTACCCGGTAAATAATAAGCGAGATGTGATTATGGGGCGCAAGGTCTATCCATCTGTGCTTGATATTCCTGAAGAAACAGTGGATATGGTAGTCATCACCGTTCCTGGACGCATTGTACCATCAGTAATGGAAGAGTGTGGTCAGAAGGGAGTAAAGGTTGCTGTGGTGATTACCGCTGGCTTTAAAGAGATGAGTCAGGAAGGAGCCGATCTTGAACGTGAAGTTGTTGCCATTGCACGGAAGTACGGTACCCGTATTGTAGGACCAAACTGTCTTGGACTTATTATCCCTCCCATTAAGGTGGATACAACCTATGTGAAGAAATCACCAAACCCGGGTAATATCGCGTTTATATCCCAGAGTGGTGCGATCGTAAACACGGTTGTTGATTGGTCACTGGTTCGTGGTATTGGGTACTCAATGGTTGTTTCTGTTGGAAACCAAGCAGATCTGAACTTCTTTGATTACCTGAGATGGGCTGATGCAGATCCAAATACGAAGGCCATTATCTTATATGTAGAACAGATTAAAAATGGAAAAGCATTTTTAGAGGTTGTAAGTGAGGTTACCAAGCACAAGCCAGTGATTGCCTTAAAAGCAGGATCTTCAAAGCGAGGTCAGGCAGCTGCTGCATCTCACACCGGTTCGCTTTCTGGATCATGGGAAGTATATATGGAGGCATTTAAAAAATCTGGTGTGCTCCTTGTTCATGATCTCACCTCTGCATTCTATGCAGCGGAGATGTTGTCCCATCCAAAAGGATATCCAAAAGGCAGACGAGCGGTGGTTGTTACGAATGCAGGTGGGTTTGCTGTTCTTTCAACTGACTATGCTGAGCGATATGGGGTTGAGATCATTGATCTGCCACAAGATGTTATCGATGAGCTTAATGTATTCCTCCCAGAGTTCTGGAATAAAGGAAATCCAATTGATCTGCTTGGGGATGCAACCGATACGCGATTTCAGAAGACATTTGATGTGCTTGCAAAGCACTCCGATCTCTGGGATATGTGCTTTATGATAGGATTCCCAAACAATATCTTATCATCTGAACGGGTTGCTGAGCTGATTCTTGAGCTTTCAGAGAAGACTGACAAGAGAATTATTCCAACCTTACTCGGAGGGGAGTGGGTTGAAGGTGGGCGCAAGAGTCTGCACGAGATTGGCCTTCCAAACTTTGATGAGCTCGATTATACCTATCGTGTTGTGGGAAGGATGATGGCACAGAAGTTCAGAGCAAAAGGCATAGGGTTGTACTGAAAAAATAAAATTATTTTTTTATTTTTTATTTTATTTGTTTAATTTTTGTGATGACGAAACAGCACTGTCACGCCCTAAACACACAACCCTCGATGCTTCATTCACCCCAACAACAGAATAATCACTGTGTTGCATAATCATATCTGAAAATTTCACAATTGCCTCTTGTGATGGCATATGATCTGGATTCAGACGATACTGACTATATCCAACATGCATATACCCTTTTATCTCTACGAAGTCTGCACCCGAGTCCTGAATAATACGTGCGTATCCATCAGGATCATGATCATTGAGCCCAGATACAAGTGTCACCCTGATTGCGGTTCGCTGATCTTTTGCATCTCCAAGCTCAGACAGACTGCGTAGGACATCCTCATAACTATCATACAGCGGACGAGCAACCGCATGATAGGTATCTTGATCTGGTGCAATGAGTGAGATATAGAGCTGATATGGCCTACATTTGCGTAGCATATCAGGATTTGTGCCATTTGAAACTAAAAACGTAGTACATTCCTTTTTATGCAAGAGCTCAATTAGTTCGGGGAGGGGTGTATAAAGTGTTGGCTCACCTGATAGTGAGATTGCAACCTGATTTGGGGTGAGTGACTCTTGATATCTGATAGGATCTGTTCTATGAGATACTTTATAACCTGCAAGTGCCTTTTTTTGCAAGAATGGTACTCTGTCAATGATCTCTTGCGGTTTTAGATCTCGTTCATGAGGATATGTATGTTCAAATGATCTCCAGCAGAAGAGGCAGCGATGATTGCAGGAAAGAGTGGGTGTCAGTTGCACACAACGATGGCTTTCGATCCCATAAAATTGATGTTTATAACACATATCTTCGCCCATAATGGCACGTTTGCACCACATGCACGGCTTCAAAGCGGCAGATGACTCCGGGGAGAAAAACTGATACCCCATCTTTCGAAGTGCATACTGAGAAGATTCATTCTCTTCTTTTCTATTCCAAGTGTGAGATCGTCGTCTTCCCACTACATATTCACATCCACATTTTTCATCGCAATTGGCCTCTATCACAGATTTGCAAGTTATAAATCAGACGAGTTCAGTTTTGACAAATTTCAGAAAATTGCTGATTCACTTTTTCCAAACAAATATATTGAGCTATTCAAAGGGTACCCATGATACCCTCAACAATTTTACCGTTTTGTACCCTGAACGCAGTAAACTGTATATATAGGTGCTCTTTGACATAAGAAAGTTGTTTGGAAGCAATCACCTATGGGGCTGCCCTGTAAGAGATGAATAGGTATCTTTGAATCATTATTGAGAACCTTCTCATGTAATTCTTGTCAATTTCATCTGTCACATGTACGAATATTTTGTGATAGTGTTTCCTCATACACCATGGTACACGAGATAAGTTGTGAGAGTTTCAATTTTCTCAACTAAACATTCTATACTATACGCATTAGCGAGCTAAAAAGAAAAAGTCATCAATAGTATCGCGCATTGTTTTGAAACATTTTTATTGAAATTCTATTTATAACTCACCTGGGGTATATAAATTTTATTATTGTATTAAAATATATGTTATAAATTATTGTGTATAATCTACTATCAAATAACTTTATTTTTGCCAAAATATCAAAAAAAGAGTGAATTTCATTTCTATTCAAAAACTCTTAACGAGAGTATGAATTTCT
>JAITWW010000127.1 GCA_031285085.1 Candidatus Methanofilum arcanum | reverse complement strand
CATTTCCACGCACTGCAAACTATATATTATGCACAGCCATCAGAATGAAATTTAAAAGGAAAAGCAACGTTGCACCTATTATAATTGGATGCACATCTTTCATTTGCTTTTTGCAGATTTTGACAATGCAGTAGAAAATAAAACCTGCCGCAATACCCCAGGAGATGTTATAGGCAAAGCTCATAATAACAATGGTAAAGAATGCGGGAATAGCCTCTTCCAACTCCTTCCAACGGATATCAGCGAAGGCTTCTACCATTAAAATACCTACGACAATGAGTGCAGGTGCTGTTGCTTCAGCTGGGACAATGCCAAAGAGCGAAGCAAAAGGCAGACACAAAAGGAAAAGAGCTGCTACAACTAAAGCGGTGAAACCTGTGCGGCCACCTACGCCGATACCGGCAGCGCTTTCAACATATGTTGTTGTGTTTGATGTACCAAATAACGCTCCAAGGGATGTTGCGGTGGCGTCGGCAAACAGAGCTCTATCCATGCGAGATTTAAACCCCTTTGATTCGATCAAGGCTTTTTCATCTGCTTCATCAAAGATTCCTGATCTGCGGCCGGTGCCGATGAAGGTACCAATGGTATCAAATGTATCGGAAAGGCTGAAAGAGAAAATTGTTATTAAAACAATGGGAATCATGGCCGCGCCATGACCAAAGAGGCTTTTTAGTCCAGGATCTCCGAAAAAGGCAAAAGATACTTCCTGAAAATCGGAAACAGCCTCAAGGTTGAAGATCTGATCCGGGATGGTTGTAACTCCCATGGGAATCCCTATCAAGGTAGTCATGATGATTCCAATAAGCAGAGCTCCCTTCACATTTCGGATCATCAGTATAACAGTTATGACAAGGCCTAAAAATGCAAGAAGTGGTCCAGGAGAACTAAAATTACTCAGAGAAGGCACCACTGCAGCACCCAGGGTAAAACCTTCGGAAGTAGAAGCAAAGTTGATAAAGCCTGCATTTTTAATGCCAATATATGCGATAAAGAGACCTATTCCTCCTCCAATTGCCAATTGAAGTGATTTCGGGATCGATCTGATGATATTTTTGCGAACTTTGGTAACGGTCATGAGTATGTTGATAAGACCGCAGATAAATACCATGGCAAGAGCTTCTTGCCAGGCAAAACCAAAACCAAAACAGACGGTATAGGTAAAGAATGCGTTCAGGCCCATACCCGGAGCTACCGCATATGGTACATTTGCAACAAAGGCCATTATAAGGGTTCCAACTATAGCTGCGAGAATAGTGGCCACAAAAACGCCGCTCCAGGGCATACCACTCTCTGACAGGATACTTGGGTTTACAAACATGATGTATGCCATTGTGAAGAAGGTTGTGAATCCCGCAACCATCTCTGTACGTACACTGCTTCCTTTTTCTGTTATTTCAAAGAACTTGTCCATGTTAAATCCTCTTTCTTTGATTTATGCAATTAATCCATCCCAACAATCCGCCTGTTTTGGTTCATAGATTATGCATATTTCAATACCTGGTGCGTATCAATGTTGAAATAATTCAAATATATAGCTAGCGGAAATAAATTTAAAGTAGAAAAGGTACGCAACATCAATACTGCCTCTATTTTTCTTTCCATAAAATAAATTACGAATAATTTATGAACAAAATGATTATTAAAAACCTCTCAAAAATGGAACAGCTTCGCACATCTCCACTCATAGCATAGACATGTCTGCGAACTAATATACATCACTGCACATCTATATGTATTGAATGCTTATCTGTACGCATGTCAAACGTCTCCGTCTTTCTCGACAACCGTGCAAAAGCAGATCCTGATATGCTTGCGCTTGTCCATCCAACGGGCGAAACAACATACACATATCACGAACTTGCTTCAGCAGTACACCGACTGAGTGGTGGCCTCATTGCACAGGGTATATCCATAGGAGATCGTATCGCCATTTTTCTGGACAGCTCCCCAGAATATCTTATCAGCTATTTTGCAATCTGGCGAATTGGCGGAGTCGTTGTTCCTACAAACATCGTATATAAAGAAAAAGAACTCCTGCATGTCATCCAGGATTCACAGGCAACAGCTATCATCTGTGATGCAGCACATCTTGCACTCGTTGAAAAACTCCTTTCTGATGCACCAACGCTACAGATGATAATCACCACTGGCTCTCCCACATTATCATCACCAAAAACGATCAGTTGGGACCAGCTTATGCTCTCTTTACCACTCCTTGAAGCAGTAAGCTGTGGCCTTGACACCATATGTCAGATCCAGTATACATCAGGCACAACTGGCACACCAAAAGGAGCAATGCTCACACATGGAGGATGGATTGCAGCACTTGATAATGAATGTGACATCCTTGATCTTGTACGAGGAGACATATACCTTGGAATCTATCCAATGGGACATGTTGGACTCTCATGGGGTATCTCAGTTCTGAAAGCAGGAGGGGTTTATGTCATTCTTGAGAGATTCGATCCAGAGCGATATCTCTCCCTCATAGAGCAGTACCAGGTAACTGTTCTTGCAAGCATGCCTCCCGTGATTCACATGCTTACTGAAGCTCCAGAAAATACAGAAGAGCGAATAAAAACCGTTCGCGTACTTATCAGTGGAGGAGGACCACTTCACTCACCAACCTGGAAGATATTTCATACACGCTACAACCTCCCGATCGTAAATGCATATGGCCTCTCTGAGACGATCGTTCTTGGGGCAGGAACAGCCATTCGCCCCTATCACTATCGAACAGCAGATGAGTACAATAGCGTTGGAACACCAGTTGGATACACAGAAGTCTGCATTGTGGATCAAAACGATCCAAAGCTCCGCCTTCCTCAAGGAGAAACCGGGGAGATCGCACTCCGAGGCCCCGGGCTTGCCCTTGGATACTGGAATCGGCCTACTGAATCAGAACAAACATTCCTCTCTGATGGCTGGTTTCTCACAGGAGACGTGGGATACCTTGATCCTCTGGGGATGCTTGTCATTACAGATCGCAAAAAAGACGTGATCATCATGTCAGGATGGAAGATCTATCCAACTGAGGTTGAAGAGTCATTGATTCACCATCCAAAAATATCTGAGGTTGCGGTATTTGGCTGTCCGGATGAAGAAAAAGGAGAGATTCCAGTCGTAGCTGTTGTTCTTGCAGAAGGAGTTGAAGCGTTCTCACATGATGAACTGACAATATATGCAAAAGAACAGCTTGCAGGGTACAAGATTCCAAGACGAACATATATTGTATCTCAGCTTCCACGGGTCAATGGCTGGAAACTACTACGAGAAGAACTTCGAAACCTGCTCTGTAACACCTTAGATCAATGTTAGATCTCAGATGGAGGTCGATCCAAACACAACGAAACAGCCTTGCAGCACTTCACAGTGCCTGTGAAAAAGCAGGGTATACATTTACTCAAACAGATACACCCGGTGGAGATTGCACATTATATAGTTTAAACTCTCTTACTGCACCCTCGTACCTTGATGAGATACAAAACGCCCCTTGCATAACAATCATTGGTGGCCCCCATGCCACTGCTTGTTATCACGAACTCACAGATATTGCAGATTATGTAATCGTTGGTGAAGGCGAGTACACTCTTCCATTGCTTTTGCATGCTCTTGAGACGAACTCTCCAGTACCTCCTGGTGTTGCAACAAAAAACGGGTATACACCAGCAACAACATCTGTATATCTCAATGCATATCCTTGTTTTACCAAAATGAAAGGGTACATTGAGATCACACGAGGATGCCCCTATCAATGTGGCTACTGTCAGACACCATCACTTTTTGGAAGAGAGATGCGTCACCGCTCTGTCGATGCAATTGCTGAATGTCTGCAATATGTACATGATCTGCGGTTTGTAACACCAAATGCGCTTGCATATGGTTCAACTGATAAAACACCAAGATATGAAAAAATCGAACTTCTTCTCAAAACACTGACTGCAGATACAAAAAAACATGCCTATTTTGGAACCTTTCCAGGAGAAGTTCGGCCTGAGTATATTACAGAACATGCACTGGAACTGATTTTGAAGTACTCATCTGGGAATAAGATTCATTTTGGGGCACAATCTGGAAGCGATCACATATTACAAAAAATTCACCGGGGACATACGGTATCTGATATCTACCATGCTCTTGATCTTTGCAAGCAGTACGATATTGTACCCATAGTGGATCTCATTGTCGGACTTCCTGGAGAGTCAGAGTCTGATCAGAAAGAGACAGTCACACTCGCAAAGGATATTATTCGGCAAGGAAAGGTACATGCTCATCTATTTCTGCCTCTTCCAGGAACTAGATTTTCACATGAAACTTCAGGTCATATTTTTCCTGAGACAAACAAGGTATTTGGCTCTCTTGCACTTGCGAAAAAACTAACCGGCTCATGGAATAGAAAAGCACCATAAAAATATCAAAAGACAGAACCTCTGTTCCATTCAAATCATTTCATTCTGGCTCATAAAATTTTTAACACTATTTCACATAGTAGTACACATGTTAAAAGCACTCCTGCTTGCAGATCTGCATGGAGAGTACGGAAAGATGGAGTCCTTTATGGACTTAAATCCTGATGTCGTTTTCATTGCAGGGGATATTACGAACATGGGAACCGCAAAGGACCTTGAGATGTGTATTGCGCGTATTGAGGTTCCTATTTTTGCTGTGGCTGGGAACTGTGATACCGAAGAGGTTATCTCAGCACTAGATAAATCAAAATGCGTGAATCTGCATGGTTCTCATATCAATCTTGGAGAATTCTCCCTTGCTGGCATTGGTGGCTCTAATCCCACTCCATTTGAAACTCCAAATGAGTTTACTGATAAGCAGATGGATGATCTCTTAAAGAAAGGCATTGAAAGAATGGAAAAAGCAAAACATACCATTCTTATCTCACATGCCCCCCCTCAAGGGTTTCTTGACGAGATCCATGGGAACAGAGTTGGAAGTCAGAGTGTTGCAAAATACATGAACCAGTTCGATCTCGTGTGCTGTGCTCACATTCATGAGAATCGTGGTATAGAAGAAGTAGGTGGCACAAAGATTGTAAACCCAGGTCCCGCAGCGGTTGGAAACTGTGCGCTTATTACTTTTGGCGATACTGCACGTGAGATCCAGATCGAACTGCTGACCATGTAAACGGTTTCTTTTTTCTTTTTTTGTTTCCTCACGAAGCCCTACGAGAGATTTTTAGTCAAAAATGAATGCTCCATGAAACCCCACTGGAATAATAAAATATGTATTATTGTATGAAATAAGCATCGACTATCTATATGTAAACACTCTTCCATCACATCACTTCGTAGCCTATATCTCACACCCATGAAAAACTACATGCATGATTACCTTTCTATCAGGAGGAACAGGCACTCCAAAACTCCTTCGTGGAGCTCGCCTCTTATTTCCTGACA
>JAITWW010000102.1 GCA_031285085.1 Candidatus Methanofilum arcanum | reverse complement strand
GGTGTCTCCGATAGTTTTGGCGGTGTCTCCGATAGTTTTGGCGGTGTCTCCGATAGTTTTGGCGGTGTCTCCGATAGTTTTGGCGGTGTCTCCGATAGCTTTGGCGGTGACTCTGATAGCTTCGGTGGTGACTCCGATAGCTTTGGCGGTGACTCTGATAGCTTCGGTGGTGACTCCGATAGCTTCAGCGGTGACTCTGATAGCGTCGGTGGTGACTCCGATAACTTCAGCGGTGGTTCTGACAGTGGCAGTTCCAGCTCGAGCTCTGACTCCGGCTCTAGCAGCTCTTCTAGCTCTGGTTCTGGCTCCAGCTCTAGCTCCAGCTCCAGCTCTAGCTCCAGCTCTAGCTCTAGCTCTGGCTCTAGCTCTAGCTCCGGTTCTAACTCCGGTTCTAACTCCGGTTCTAGTTCCAGTTCTAGTTCCAGCTCTGGCTCCAGCTCTAGCTCCAGCTCTGGCTCTAGCAGCTCTTCTAGTTCTGGTTCTAGCTCCGGCTCTAGTTCCAGAGATCACTGATACTTTAACACTCGAAGGTGTAATGAAAAAAAGGAAAATAACCCGTCATGGGAAGATTGACGTGAATGTGGGATAGAATTACTGTTCCTTTCATCATCACGGATTTCCACGATATAGAATCATGATACTTCCCATTTTTACTAAATTGCAAACATTTTCATCATTTTTAATTTATATGATGCTAAATATTTCATCATCTTATTCTCCTCAGCATTTGCTACTTGTACCTCTCTGTTTCATTCTGTGATCTATGAAGAGATCTTGATTCACATACGTGAAAATTACAACACCGCCCGATATGTTGCAAGTTTCTTTTTCCTGCTCTGATAATCTGGCATGTACATCGATACAATCTCCCAAAATGCCTTGCTATGGTTAGATACATAAAAATGGCTCAGCTCATGAATGATAAGATATTCAATACAATCTGGGGGAGCTTTTAGAATGAGAATATTGAATCGAATCAAATTTCGTGTTGGGTAACAGACTGCCCAGCGTGTTCTAGCACTACTATACTCTAAATCTGGAACAGGAAGCTTCATGGTGGTAGCATACGTTTCAACAAGTGGAGGGAGTATCTCTTGTGCTCTTTTGAGATACCAGTTGGAAAGGGCTGCATGCAACTCTTCTGAATCCTTTTTTCCTGCTCTTATCTCAAAACAATCTTTTTCTAAAGATATCCAAATCTGATATGGTATGGTATGATGCTGAATATGAAATGGGTACTTTTCTCCTAGATAGAGAATATAATCTCTATCTGGAAATGTTTTAAGCAGTGATTCGGGAGATCTTTCCTCTTGCTTCTGATACTTTTCATACACATGGAGTATCCAACTTTGATTGGATACAATGTGTGTTTCATAGGCGAGCATATCCTTTGCGTTATATCGAGGAGGAGTTCTCACCTCAAGATATTTCCCTGGCTTTAATGCAAGAGCAAACTGTTTTCTACGATTATTTGGCACGATTACATATGTCAAATCAGTTGAAAGCAGAGGAAGCGACGCTTGAGGGATCTGGCGTGTTACTCGTCCTTTATTTTCTGGATCTCCTAGTGGAATCGAATTAAAGGGAGAAGAAAATCCTCTCATAGGCATTATATTATGTATGTAATGAGGGTACTTGTTTGTATTCTCCTAGAGATTCTACCCATGAATTTCTCTTCTTCATGTTGCACAGATTTGATCTACAGCAAAAAAAGGAGTCCAATAAGAATCAATACACCTCCCCCTAAACTTTCTGCCCGCTTTCCGATTAAATCACTTATTTTTCCACCAAGCCAGAAAGTAGCTGCAGTTGTGATAAGTATGATAGGTGTCGTGATGAGCACAAGAAGAAGGATACTATTGTGTACCACACCAAATGAGACTCCAATAGCAAGTGCGTCGATGCTTGTTGCAATGGAAAGTGCGATCAACCCTGACCACGTGTGGAATGAGAGAATGGACTCTTTATCTTTATCAGAGATTGCTTCTTGTATCATATTTGCACCAATGAAGATGAGAAGTACCGCAGCAATATACTTCGCCCAGGCCTCGACGTACTCAGATATGAATGATCCAAATAACCAGCCAATGAAAAGCATGAGTGCATGAAAAAGAGCTACGAGAATTGAGATGCGCGATATTATCACAACTCGATCTTTTTGGATGGCAGTGCCTGAGGAAAGACCGATCGCACAGATGTCCAGTGCAAGTCCAAGTCCGATAAAAAATGTGAAAATTGCTTCCATTTTTAGTATGAGTCTTTATGAATCGTTTTTCAAGCTGTTTTTCTCTGTATGTGAAAGGGAGGGAGAAATAAGTTGCAACTGATTACAACTCAACTTATTGTTGGTTAGACGAGTTTACACAGTATACTTATATGGTGTTTCAGAGAACGATATTGTATGACAGGGTGTGACTGCCACACCCTCGATGGTTTCATCGTCCTCCAAACGAACCAAAAAATCAACTCCCTTATTCTCCATGTTATTATATTCTCCAAGGGATTTGCTCAGAGTTCTCAGAATCTTCATAATATCTTTTTCATTCTTCTAAAATCAAAAATTACACATTTTTTTCATTTTTTCTTAACTGAGCTCGTTCTTTACAGAGATTTTATACATCTTTTATATGTGCAATTTTATATATTTAATGTACCAAGGCTGTTTGTGACACTTATTTTTATCTCAATACTCCTATCTCTTTTACTCCATTTTTTTATCTCTCAAAAATACACCTGCTGTATCAGTCACTACGCCAACAACTTGTGCATCAGAAAATACAGATTTGATGTGATACTCTTCGGATGGGGGAACAATAATCACATATCCCATTCCCATATTAAATGTCTTATACATCTCAAAATCAGAGATATTTCCCATCTTTTGCATCCACGAATAGATCTCCTGTGGTGGAAGAGGATCTGTAATAGAAAAGCCATACTTTGAAAGCCGTTTCAGATTCAAGAGACCTCCACCGGTAATGTGACACATTCCATGCACATCACAGATCTTTGTTAATGAAAGCACCTCATGATAAATCCTTGTTGGAGTCAGCAACTCTTCTCCATATGTTTTTCCATGAGTTTTTCCATGAAAAACCTCATGCATTCCTGCATGAGTATGCACAAGAGACCGTGCCAGAGTGAGACCATTACTGTGAATACCAGATGATGGCACTCCCATAATCAGGTCTCCGGGTATGATCTTCTCACCAGTGATTACATCAGATTGCTTTTGAATGCCAAGCACTGTGCCAGCCAGATCAAGACCTGTTACCATTCCTTTCAGGGTTGCTGTCTCCCCACCGATAATTGAGATATTTGAAAGTTCAGCTCCACGATTTAGTCCTTCACCAATCTGCTCCATCTGTGGCAATGAAAGTGAATCTGTTGCGATATAATCAACAAATGCAATCGGCTCAAGATTCATTACATAGAGATCATTTACATTCATTGCAATACAATCGATCCCGACTGTAGACCAGTTTTGCATCTCATCAGCAACGAGCATCTTTGTCCCGACTCCATCTGTTGCTAATGCAAGTACATATTCCCCAAATGAGACCATTCCTGCAAAATGTCCTGAACCCGAAGCTGGTCTTATCTCTCCCTTTCTTTGAAATGTTAACTTTGAAATAAGCGTAGAAACTGCCAATGCCTCAAGATCAATGTCAACGCCTGCATCTTTATATGTTTTTTCGGTCATATTTTCAGTCATATTTCCTTATTTCACCTGATTTCTCCTTCTGCATGTGCTAATTCAAACTCTTCATGCAATACGTGCACTGCATGAGCTCCCTGATCACCTTGCACAACAAATGAGATATTCACCTCACTTGATCCCTGTGAGATCATCATAACATTGATTCCTGCACTTCCTAGGGCTGAAAATGTCCGTCCCGCTGTTCCATGTGCTCCACTCATTCCTGATCCAACAACTGCGACCGCACACACATTACGATCAACCAAAACCTCACGAACCATGCATTGCTGGGTGAGAGGGAACAAACACTCCTTTGCACGCTCTGCCTGATCTTCATCAATAACGATTGTAATATTTGCTTCACTTGATCCTTGTGAGATCATCATTACATTAACCTGTGCTTCAGCAAGTGATGAAAAAATAAACTTTGCAACCCCAGGCCTTCCTATCATCTGGGCACCTGCAACAGTTACCGTCGCAACCTTTTCAATATAGGTAATTGCCTTTACAACTCGCGTATCTCGATGATTCCCTGCTGATATTACTGTTCCTAAAGCATCAGGGTGAAATGTGTTCTTTACAAACACAGGGATTGATTTCTGCATCGCAGGCTCAATTGAACGTGAATGCATGACCTTTGCACCAAAATAAGAGAGCTCCATTACTTCAATATAAGATAGTTCTTCAATAACTCGTGCATTCTCAACAAGGCGTGGATCTGTTGTCATAATGCCATCGACATCGGTCCAGATCCAGATCTCGTCAGCATCAAGTGCTGCCCCAATGATTGATGCTGAATAATCAGAACCTCCCCGTCCAAGCGTTGTTACCGCACCATCTTCAGTACATCCCATAAATCCTGTAATTACTGGAACAATCGGATTTTCCCCCGTTTTCCCACCTTTCCCTGTAATCAGAGGAAGGAGATGATCTCGGATACGTTCCTCACCCGCTGGCAATGCTACTGCATCACCATGTGAGCGGGTTGTGAGAACTCCTGCCTGACATGCATCGAGGGCAGTTGATGGAACTCCCATCTCACATAAGCATGCAGATATGATCGGCACATTTAGCCTTTCTCCAAAAGAACTCACATAATCATATGAACGGGGAGTGAGCTCCTTAAGATAGTAAATTGCACGTAGTAAGTTCCCAAGGTTCTCAATACGGTGTTCAATAACAATGCGTACCTCTTCATAGTGTGATGGAGCAGCCCCTTTCAGTGCAGTAAGATGACGAGTAGAAAGATCAGCAAGCAGTTCTGAGATGCCTTTTTCATCATATCTGTGCAGTAACTCAGATGCTGTTTTCATAATTGCATCTGTTACTCCTCTCTGCGCAGATACAACCACGACAAGTTCATCACCTGCATCATGATATTGTTTGATAATTTCTGCTGCTTTGCACACCACATCTGCGTTTGCAACCGATGTGCCACCAAACTTCATTATTCGTCTCATCTTTTCGTCCTTCTCTACAATAGCTCTCACTATATTCTACAATTTCTCTCTATTATCTTCATTGATTCTGTTTCAAACGAACAGGCTACTCTATTCATTACCTTTCTTCATTGCTTTTCTTCACTATTTTTCTTTCCTACCTCTCTTCACTACCTTTCTCACCTTGTCTTTTGTGGGCTTTTTATGTATAGTTACTTACAAATTATAATCACACATGTCAATACCACCGCGAATAAAAGTGCATAAAACACTCAGTACTCATGTCCTTGTCATTGGAAGCGGCGGCTCCGGTGTTCGTGCTGCGATTGAGGCTTCCATGCATGGAAGTTGTATCCTTGTTTCAAAAGCAGTTATAGGGAAAGGGGGATGCACTGTCATGGCAGAAGGAGGGTATAATGCAGTGTTGCACCCTGATGATAGTATAGCAATACATTATGAAGATACTATGCGTGGTGGAGGGTATCTCAATGATCCTGCTCTCGTTGAAGCACTTGTAACTGATTCTCCAAAACGTATTGCTGATCTCGTGGACTGGGGAGCAACTTTTGATGTATTGGAAGATGAAGCCCGACAGTTTTCGAAGAGTGGTAGTGGCACCAGTGAACGTAGTGAATATATTCCAATTCGGCAGCGAAGTTTTGGAGGCCAGAGTTTTCCACGCACATGTTATGCAGGGGATAGAACTGGGCATGAGATAATCTCTACTTTACTTGCTCGTCTTGCAGCAACATGCACAGTTCAGATAAATGAACTTGACATCATTGCTTTGCTGCACAATAAGGATGGAGACAGGGTTATTGGAGCGGCAGGTCTTGATATTGAAGGGCGACTAATACTTATCTCTGCTGATGCGGTGGTGCTTGCAACAGGTGGAGGGTGTCGGATCTATAATATCTCAACAAATTCAGCCGGAGGGACAGGAGATGGGTATGCACTTGCATTTCGTGCAGGTTGTGATCTTATTGATATGGAGCAGGTTCAGTTTCATCCAACAGGTGCTGTCACTCCATGGGATGCTCGTGGAAGATTGGTAACAGAAGCGGTGCGTGGAGAAGGAGGTGTTCTCCTGAATACACAGGGTGAACGATTCATGGAGAGATATGATCCAAAGAGAATGGAGCTCTCAACTCGTGATCAGGTTGCACGTGCTATTGCGACTGAGGTGAAGGAAGGGCGAGGAACTGATAATGGAGGTGTGTACCTCAATGTTTCTCATCTTCCTGCCGAGATCATCGAAGCCCGACTTCCTGTTATGCTTGAACAGTTTTTGTTGTTTGATATCGATATCAGAAAGGAGCCAATGGAGGTTGCACCAACTGCTCATCACATCATGGGTGGTGTGAGAATCACTCCACATGGAGAGACAACTATTCCTGGTTTATTTGCTTGCGGAGAGGTTACTGGAGGGGTGCATGGAGCAAATCGCCTTGGTGGAAATGCCCTTGCTGATACTTTGGTGTTTGGAAAGCGGGCTGGAGAGCGTGCTGGAATGGAGCCAAAGCAAAATACTGAAATCTCCGAGGCTCAGGTGAATGCCTTCATTGACCATCTTATGGAGTATTATACCAATACTGAGGAGGTAAGTTCTGCTCGTGATGCTCTCCGGGTTGTGATGTGGGATCATGTTGGTATTTTTCGCACCCGTGAGCAGTTGTTAATTGCTCGAAAAGAGTTAGAAAGGCTTGCCCAGGTAAAAGTTCATGCCAAAACTCCTCAAGAACTTATTGATTGCTGTACTTTTTCAAATATGTGCCTTGTTGGGCGTCTTATTGTTGAATCTGCACTGACACGTGAGGAGTCTCGTGGAGCTCATACGAGAGTAGATATAAAAACTCTTTGGAGTGATAGTGAGTCCCCATATGGACACACCGTTATTCGAGCAGAATGGGATGTATCCATTGAATATAAAGAGAGGGAAGCTGAAGAGAGGGAAGCAGGGAGTAAAGAAGCAGAGAATAAAGCAGAGAGTAAAGCAGAGAATAAAAATACAGGAGGTATGTCATGAGCAAGATGGCGATTACCCCTCATGTGCTGCTACATGTGAAACAACCAATATATGTACGTGTTCGGCGATATAATCCTGATAATGAGCAGACATATATCGAACAGTTTACGGTGCATGTATATCCTGGAGCACGAGTCATCAATGTGCTTCAGGCGATTAAAGATCAGGATTCTACTTTTATGTTTCGCATGAGCTGTGAAGCAGGGCAATGTGGGAGTTGTGCAGTGCATGTAAATGGTTCTCCGGTTCTTGCCTGCGTCTGGCCTGCCTCTGATGGTGATCTGATCGAGCCTTTGAATCTGCCAGTTATTCGGGATCTTATGGTAGATCTTGTTGATGGTATTGCAAAGATTCCAAAGATTCAGAGCTCTGCTTCAATCTGTCAGCAGGAATGCCAAGATGTCTGTCATGAAAAGACCCTTTCTCCTCTTCATCTGGTGCCAAGTTTTGCAGAAACGAAGGAAATAAAGGAGCTTGCAGCGTGTTTAAACTGTCTATGCTGTGTATCTGCATGTCCTGCTGTAAAAGTTGTTGATTTTGCTGGCCCTACTGCTATGCGTGGGTATATGCGAATTGCTCTGGATCCCCGCGAAGCCCGTGATCGCATTCAAGATGCAGTTGCAGATGGGTTGTTTTCATGTACTACGTGTCAGAGTTGTTGGACGGTCTGCCCAAAGCATATTAAAACGCCTGGAAAAGCAATAGAGAAGCTTCGTGCCATTGCATCGGATCATGATCTTACTCTTCCCCGTCATCGTGAGATCTTGCATCTGATCGAGAGAACTGGTCGAAGTGTGGATTCCTCAGAGAAGTTATTTTTAGATCTGGTGGATGAGGTTATAGAGCCATATGGGGAGGTGAAAGGGGAGGTTGTGTTTTTTGTGGGGTGTATGTTCAATGCACGACTTCCTGATACTGCACTTGATATGGTTGAGGTAATGCGGCACAATGGTATCCGTTTGATTATTCCAAAAGAACAGGTGTGTTGTGGTTCACCTCTGATCAGAACTGGTCAACGTTCTCCACTTTTGTCACTTATGCAGCAAAATATGCAGGCACTTTCAAAGCCGGGTATTGCAACCGTGATGACGATGTGTGCAGGGTGTGGCTCAACGCTCAAACATGATTACGAGGATCTTGATCTTCCTTTTGTGGTGAAGGATGTCTGCGAGGTTATGACTGAGTTTGATATAAAGCCAGATAAAAAACTTAATATTTCTGCGACCTATCACGATCCCTGTCATTTATTTGGTGGGCAGGAGATCTCAAAAGAGCCACGTGTTCTGTTGTCTGCTGCTGTTGAGCGTTTCATTGATATGCCTGCTCAGTGCTGTGGCTCAGGAGGAGGAGTAAAGGCTGGTCAGCCAGATGAGGCCAATGCTCTTGGGGAGCTTCGACGTGAGATGATTCGAGAGACTGGTGCTGATATTGTGGTTACGGTGTGTCCATTTTGTGAGTATCATCTCGCAGATCACTCTGATAAGCCGGTGAAGAATCTGCTTACGATCTATCGAACGCTGCTTGAGTCATAGTTGGTGATGCGTGATGCCTGTGTCTGAGGATTTTGTTGGTTCTCGTCCCTGGAGTTCGTACAAGGTCGATGAGATAGAGGTCGAAGGTCATGTGATCTCTCGATATATCGGTGATTTTTGGACATCTCGCCAGCGACAGGACAAAAATCTCCATGAAGTCCCGTACCGTGCATGTTTTAAGCCACAACTTCCTGCTTTTTTTATTGATGCACTTACTTTTCCTGGGGAAGTTGTGTATGATCCATTTGCAGGGCGGGGAACAACGCCAGTAACAGCAAGTCTGATGAATCGGCGTGTTATTGCAAATGATATCAATCCACTTTCGGAGGTGTTTATCAAACCTCGTCTTTTTCCTCCAGAACAAGCAGATGTGCTTTTTCGTCTTTCGAAGATCCCATATGATTTCTCTCTTCGGGCTGAGCTTGATCTCTCGATGTTTTATGATTCAAAGACTGAGGCTGAGATCTGTTCACTTCGATCATACTTCATGTGGCGAAAAAAAGAGGGTCTGTTTGATTATCTCGATGCCTGGATTTTGATGGTTGCAACGACGAGGCTTTCAGGTCATTCTTCAGGTTTTTTTTCGGTGTATACACTTCCTCCAAATCAAGCGGTCTTGCCATCACGGCAGGTGCTGATTAATGAGAAACGTCATCAAACTCCATCGTACCGAGATACCAAGAAGTTGATTGCAAAGAAAAGTAAGCAGCTTTTATCTGGACTTTCCAGGCAAGAGCGGGAGTTTCTTTCTCAGTCTGGAGAGTCTGCTCAGATCTTAGGTGTAGATGCAAGGCAGACCTCTCTTATTGACTCAGGTTCTGTTGATCTGACGGTTACTTCTCCGCCATTTTTGAATATAGTCTCTTATAAAACAGATAACTGGCTTCGGTGCTGGTTCTGTGGGATTGATGCTGATGTGGTTGGAAAGCAGATTACGGTGACATCAGATCTTGGCACGTGGTCGCGGGTTATGGGCGAGGTTTTTCTAGAGTTGTTTCGCATTACACGCTCTGGTGGGTTTGTTGCATTTGAGGTTGGGGAGGTTCGAGGTGGAGAGATTCGGTTGGATGAGGTTGTGGTTCCACTTGGTATTGCAGCAGGTTTTGTGTGTGAGGGGATTGTGATTCACATGCAGGAGTTTACGAAAACTGCTCATATCTGGGGAGTGTCAAATATGAGTGGTGGTACCAATACAAATCGGATCGTAGTGTTTCAAAAACCACCATAGATAATGGAGATGTCACGAACCGATGAGATGACGATCTCTCGCTCGTTTTTATAGGTTGTAAGGGTTCCATATGCAGTGATCTGATCTTTGGAAAAGATGTTTATTTGGTGTGCAACTGAGTTTAAAATAAATATTTGGAGTGGAATTTTGTTTTCATACTCATCTTTGAGGGTGACAATGAGATGGTTTCCTGTCGATGTCGTGCTGACCGTGTCTACTGTTGCCGTGATGACGACAGCGGTTCCATCTGGCAGAGTGGCCTGGTATGGTGTGTAGAAGAGGTTACGGTGGTCATCGAGGATGATTCCGCTTATGATGCAGGCACCGATCACTCCTGCAAGGATGAATAGGCCGAGTCGTTCTTGGTATACGAGCATGGATTGTTTTCAATGTACCTGTTTTGTTTGAGAATAAAATAAGTTTTTTTGTGCATGGTTCTGCCTGCGTTTTTGCGAGGGGATTTCTGACATATTTCTGTGTGCATACTGTTGTACAAGTGCTTGTATGTTGGTTGTATGGTTTTTGTACGATTAAGCGCTTTGTATCTGGTGTCTGTGCCATACTATCATGTTTTTGTACTCTCTACTCTTATATGGGAAGCCTGCAAATACACGTTATCAATTTGAATGGTTGTGAGTGAGATGAGATGTATAGATTTTTCAATGCTCTGCGATTTTTATGAGTTTACTATGGCGGGCGGTTATTTCACATGTGGCTTTTATAAAAGGAACGCATATTTTGATGTTTTTTTCCGTTCTATTCCAGATGAAGGAGGTTTTGTTATTGCGGCGGGGCTTGAGCAGATTATCGAGTTTATACAACAGCTTCGGTTTGATGATGAGGATATCTTCTATCTGCGCTCAAAAAAACTTTTCAATGAGGATTTTTTGGAATATTTGAAATCATTTCGATTTACTGGGGATATTTACGCTGTTCCCGAAGGTACGCCTGTATTTCCAAATGAGCCGATTATGACGGTAAAAGCCCCGGTGATTGAAGCACAGTTGATTGAAACATATGTGTTACTGGCTTTGAATCATCAATCACTTATTGCTACGAAGGCAAATCGAATCGTCAGGGCGGCACAAGGTCGTCCTGTTTTGGAGTTTGGTTCACGTCGGGCGCAAGGAGCGGATGGTTCGGTAATAGGTGCAAGAGCGGCATATATCGGTGGTTGTGCAGCGACTTCGTGTTGTTTGGCTGATATCTTATATGGTATTCCCGCAAGTGGAACAATGGCACATTCGTGGGTTCAGATGTTTGATTCAGAGTATGAAGCATTTAAGACCTATTGTGAACTTTATCTGCATAATGTGACTTTGCTTGTAGATACCTATAATACCTTAAACAGTGGTGTTCCAAATGCTATACGGGTTTTTCAGGAGGTATTACTGCCACGTGGCATTACTGAGTGTGCTGTGCGCTTGGATTCGGGAGATATTTCCTATTTGTCAAAAGAAACCCGCAAGATGCTTGATGAAGCGGGGTTACAGAGTTGTAAAATCGTTGCTTCAAACTCTCTTGATGAGTACCTTATCAGAGATGTGATCATGCAAGGTGCGCAAATTGATGTTTTCGCTGTTGGTGAGCGGCTTATCACGGCTAAGAGTGATCCGATACTTGGGTGTGTTTATAAGTTAGTTGCAGTTGAGAATGAACAGGGGCAGATTATTCCTAAAATAAAAAGGAGCGAAAACATATCAAAAATTACAAATCCTCACTTTAAGAAAGTGTACCGCTTGTTTGATAAAGCCAGCGGAAAAGCTCTCGCTGATGAGCTGTGCGTATATGATGAGGTGATAGATGAAGCCAATCCGCATACTATCTTTCACCCATTAGCCACATGGAAGACGAAAACACTGACAAACTTTACCGTGAAGGAGCTTCTGGTTCCTATCTTCAAAAATGGTGTATTGGTTTATACGTCGCCGTGTGTTGATGAAATACGGTTATATTGTATGCAGCAAATCGATCTGCTGTGGGATGAAGTAAAACGGTTTGGAAATCCACATGTGTATTATGTTGATTTGTCGCAACGGTTGTGGGGTGTTAAGCAAGAGCTCTTGAAGAGATAAGAAAAGGGAAGGTTTTCTGTGTGGTTCTTCGCATAGTTAGTTGATGTTTACAAATATCTGGATGTTTCATTGTCAACATTGGTGACAAAATGGTTATTTAGTTGTGACTTCAATTAACTTTAAGAAAAGCCTGGTTTTCTATCCAGATCTATCCTTTCGATGTAACTAGATCCTTTTTTACTTTCAATGATCTTAATTGCACCTTTTTTTGATAACGTTTGGAAACGGCTCAAAACGAAAAACGCAGATATCCTACGTGATCCCTTCGTGCTGTTCACAATTGATTCCCGTGAAAAAAAGAATTTCATGGTCGAAAAAGATATATTGCTCCAGTAATTGCGTTTTCAGATCTATTTTGTCTCATTATTTTCTATCATTTGAGTTCTGTTTTACTTTTGTCGGTATATCGCCTTTTAAAAGATATACTTTGTTTCTATTTGCACCGGATGGTACAAGGATATCATCGACAACAAGCCGAAGCAATACGCGCCGCGCCGTGCTGTGTG
>JAITWW010000089.1 GCA_031285085.1 Candidatus Methanofilum arcanum | reverse complement strand
TACCCATTCAGATTGTGTCTGATCTATTGTTTCAGCTTGAGATAGTATTGTCAGAATATCCTGAGCATACAAAACATACCCAGCTCGAAGCGATGCAGGAGCCTCGCTTAGGGAGTACTGATTCAACTCAGCAATATTCATCTCAAGTCTTGTTATACCGTCCTGGCACGCACCTTTAAATAACTCATCAAATCCTGTTGATGCACGAAGAGCAATGAGCATCCCACCTTTTATCTCATAAAGATCAGGAATCCAGTACTCAACCATCATGGTGTAAAATGCCTGTTCATCCTCACTTAATGTCGAGTGACTCTGGATGGGAGCATTCGTACTTTCAAGCAAGAGATCTGAGTCATCTGCATAACTGCAAGCACATATCATCCCAATAATGGTGCATGTCAGGAGAGCAGACAACAAAAAACTCCTTTTTTTCTTTTTTTGATTCATCTGTCTCATCCATACAGATTGAAGTGAGATTTTAATAATACCTTTCCATTTTTTCATTTTTGTGAGGACTCCCCTACTCAACTCTTATATGAACAAGATGCATGGTTAGGCCTGATGAGTTTTCCCTAAACCTGACAAAGAGATTCTCAGAAAATGTTATAAACACAGTTTTTGATTGTGAACGGACATCTCCCGCTGCAATAATACCACAATAGATGGTCTCACGTCCGACAGTATTTCCATTATATCTAAATTCATAATCAAGTTGCACATTCTTGGCATCAAGTTTTGCAGTATTTGCAACATCCACCTCAACAAGCAAGCGTAGAGGATTTACATTCATACTTTCCAGTGAAATGGTGTATAATCCCGAAACAATAAGCATACTTGTATCAGTCAAAGATATGGGAGGTGTTGGAGAGTTTACCGAGCTAAGAGGTGTTGAGGGAAAGGAGAAGTAATTTGAAGATATTCCAGGAATCATCTCCTCATTCACATCAACATCATCGGTGATAGGAACGATGTTTCCTGTGATGATCTCGCCGGGAAAAGAAAGAGAAGAAGGAGAGAGACATATATATACAAGCAAAAAAACAGCCAAAACGCAGCCAAAAAAGATTATAAAACGCAGAAGTGAAGATTTTATATGCATACAGAAATGTGTGTCGCAGTACTAAAAAGAGATGTACCCCAAGTGTCATGTGCTTAGGGCTTACACATACATATCATTACGTTCTTCTTCATATTCTTCTTCGCAGTGCATCACTTTCTGCATACCAGCAATGAAATCACTCATATGCACAGCATCTGCCTCACGACGAACAGCAATCATACCAGCTTCACGACACATCGACTGGAGCTCTGCGCCTGTACACCCATCAGTCAAAGTTACGATGTGTTCCAGATCCACATCACAAAGCTTCATTTTTCGACTGTGAATCTTTAAGATCTCTAACCGAGCGATCTCATCAGGTAGTCCAACCTCAATGATACGATCAAATCTGCCCGGGCGAAGCAGTGCAGCATCAAGCATATCAACTCGGTTTGTTGCAGCCATGATGCGCACATTTCCCCGATTATTAAAGCCATCCATCTCAGCAAGTAACTGCATCATGGTGCGTTGAACCTCTGCACTGCCGCTCGTTCCATCATTTGAACGAGTAGAACCAATAGCATCAATTTCATCAATAAACACAATAGATGGTGCCTTCTCATGTGCCATCATAAACAGTTCACGAACCAATTGAGCACCTTCTCCAATGTATTTATGCACAAGCTCTGAGCCACTCATTCGGATAAAGTGAGCATGGGCATTGTGTGCAACTGCTTTTGCAATTAATGTTTTTCCGGTTCCAGGAGGGCCATAAAGTAAAATTCCTTTTGGAGGTTCGACACCAATGCGTTCAAAAACCTCAGGGCGAGTAAGAGGATACTCAACAGCTTCACGCACTTCCTCAATTACAGATGTCAAGCCACCGATCTGTTCGAAGGTAATATCTGGCGCAGACTCAAGCTCCATCACTCGAACTCGTGTATCGAAGGTATCAGGAATAACTTTCACGATTGAAAGTGTTCCATTCACAGCAACTTTTGAACCGTTTTTAATGATGCCACGCAGATCATGAGGTACGATAGATAAGAACTCTTGGTTATTTCCGGTTTGCCGGAGATAAATCTCTCCATTGTCAAAGCAATCTACCACTGACGCAATGAATAATGGCATACGCTTGAGCTGGACATTATCCCGCTTCAAAACAGAACATTCATTAAGCAGATCCTCATATTTAATTGTTAAATCAACAAGTTGCGCCTCTAAATTTTGAATGCGCAGTTGATATGACAATTTTGTATCTGCAGATGTTTCGTGGGGAGGAGATTCATCCATAGTACTCATTTACTTCTATGTCCTACTTATAGCTGAGTCTATGAAACTGAGTGGGCGATGTATATCGAAAGGGCAGGGAAGAGGTCCATTACTCATATCTCCGGACCCAATTTCCTTTTTATCAGGTGTTGATCCAGACACTGGGCTCATCATAGAAAAGGGACATCCATTAGAAGGAGAAAATATTACAAATACGGTGCTAGCATTTGAATACGGGAAAGGATCAACGGTTGGAAGCTACATTTTGTATGCACTTTCAAAGACAGGGCACGCACCCGCAGCGATAATTAATACAGAAGCAGAGACCATTATCGCGGTTGGAGCTATCCTTGGACATATTCCAATGGTTGATCGTCTTGGTGTGCCACTGAGTTCACTTCCCCAAGGGATAATAGCCCATGTCAATGCAGATGCTGGAACTGTTGAGTATGAGGAGGAAGGAGCATGATAAAAAATGAGCCTGTAAGGAAAATATTACGTATTTTATTGTGTTTCTTTTTTTTATCAACAACTGCTCTTGCTGCACCACCTGTGCCATTTTTCTTTGGAACCCCACAGGAGGGTACAGCACCATTAACCGTTTTATTTACTGATGCATCTGATGGTGATGTGAGCACATGGACATGGAATTTTGGAGATAGTGCAACCTCACGTCAAAAAAATACAACGCATCAGTACAATGTTCCTGGATATTACTCAGTAACACTTGCCATTTCAGGCCCAGAAGGAACAGATACAATCACACGATTAGGGTATATTTTCGTGTCAGAGCCTGACCCTCAAGAAGGAGAAGACAGCGCAGCTCTTTCTTTTGGAGATCAGCATGAAAATGATCTCCTATTAGGCAATAAGTTAGATAGCGCTCATAATCAAGAAGAAAAAACAACTCCAACCAGCACACCAGATCCTATTCCTGAAGAGACACA
>JAITWW010000073.1 GCA_031285085.1 Candidatus Methanofilum arcanum | reverse complement strand
CTTCGAGATGGAAAAAAGGTTGCAGCTGTCGTTGCAGGAGTTACTGCGCTTATAGCCAAAAATCAGTAACAATTTTTTGCAAAAAAATTGAGTAAAAGCACTTGGGGTATGCTTCCGTTGGTCGCATACCCGTCGAACGGTTGTTCAGGTGCGTCTTTGATGTCGCATGGTTGTTGGTTTGCGTATTTGATGTCCCCTGGCTGGATGTTTTCGTCTTTTATATCCTAAATTCCCATGCTTCGTTGCATATACATGTTCCCATCAAGCACCAAAATATTTATATAAGTATGGATCGGAGAAACATCCGATCCCGAATTCACAATTTAAAGAACATTTAGGACCTATATTATATATTTTTGAAAAATGTTATTCTCAGTTTGGAAGTTAATATGGGCTTCTTTAATGAGTACAGTGGCTTGAACCCTTTTGATGTATATGTCATATGTACATATACATTGAAAGAGGGGTTTAGCCTTTTATTTTGCTCTAAAACCAAAATAACTCAAAATAATCTGATTAAGAAAATGTATATGTAACAAACAGTGGGAGTTTAGGTTATATCCCCTGGTTACTCTCAAGAGCGGATGGGTAATCCCTCCTAAGTCATCTGACGAAGGAAGATGGCTTCACGGGAGGCGCGCCCTCGCCGTGCTTGGCGAGGCGTCCTCGCCGTGCCTGGCGAGGATTTCTTTATTCTACCGCATCCCAATTGGGTGAGACAAACACAAGATATGATGTATCACGAGGATCTGAAAACTGAATCACATTCACATTGTGTGGAATTGATGCAGGATCCGATGTGTTTTGGCGTAACTCAAATGATGCTGGGCCACTACTAATTCCTACCACAAGATCCATATCTCCCATCGCTGCAACAAACTCATCAAAAGGATTTGGAACAGAGATCACAGATGGGTGAAGTGAAATAACGATGCTAGCAGTCTTTTTTGGAGAGATAAGCACTGAGTATGTTGCATTCAGATATCCATCAAGTACAAATGTTACATCGTACTCTCCACCTGGAATGCCACGTATGGTAGTGTCTGTTTTTCCGACAAGTTCATCGTTGAGATACACATCAGCATTTGATGGTGATGTAGAGACATAGAGATTTCCAGGGCCATCTTGATATCGTGCTACCTTTGCCTCTTCAAGCAGAGGAGATATCTCTATGACTTCACTTCTTGCACCATCATAATCACTATCTCCTGCATACATTGCTCTAAAGTATGGACCCTGAGAAAAAGAAGAAGGACGGAATCGAAACTCTCCATCTCTATTGGTGACAGCCTTTCCAACAACGGATGTGCTTGTACCTGGAAATTCACCATTTTTTGATGCTTCAAATAAAATGATACGGTTTGACAATGGAAAAGCAGTTGAGGTCGATAAGACACCAACTATGAGAGGACCATTTGGATCCTCCACTCCGAGCTGTGATCCAGCAATCGAGAGATAGGTCGGAAGAGCTGCATGGACAGGGCCAATGGCAACTCCAAACATGATACATAAGATACAGAGTATTGCTGCAGTTCGCATGGTTTCTACCTTACTGTAATGATAATTGGCTCTGCTTCGATCCATACTGCTCCATAGAATTGAATAGATAAGGTGACCTCATAGGTTCCAGGAGTACTGTAACTATGTGATGGTTTTGCAATGCTGGTTTTCTGCCCATTGCCAAAGTTCCATTTCCATTGAAGCGGCACACCACCTTCTGCTACATAGTCAAATCGAACAAGAAGTGGAGGTTTTCCAGAATCTCTGTTTGTAAGGATCTGAACTGCGTACAGGTCAGCGCCTGGTGCTAAGGGAGGAGCCGCTGCTTGCCCGCCTGTGGAAGAAGATACTTGGGGAGGTTGTGTCGGCATTACATAGGCCGGTATTGGACCTGTTGGCATCGTCGCATAGACAACAATCGGAGCGACTTGAAGAATTTCTTGATGGCGATCAGCAAAGGTAACTCTCACAACAGGATAATATGTTCCTGCATTTGAATAGACATGACGTGGCTCAGGTCCTCCTCCTCGCGAACCATCACCAAAGTCCCAGGAGTACGAGGTTGGGCGATTTATTTTCGTACCTGCCTCTCTCACAGTAAATGATACGATATGGGATCTAACTCCCTCTACAGGAGCCGCTGAGACTGTTACAGGGTATGTTGGATTATTATTTGTAACACTCACTGGCATAGAGGAAAAAGGTGACGGCGGCACAGCAGATTGCCGTTCTGCTTGGGTTGCGGTTGGGTCAGGTGTCGGAGCTCTTGTCGGAGCTCGTGTTGGAGCTGTAGTTGGATCCGCGGTTGAGTCAGTTGTTGAGTCAGTTGTTGAATCAGTTGCTGGAGCTGTGGTTGGTTCTTTTGTTGGAGCTCGTGTTGCCATTGTTGAAACAGGAGCTACTGTTCCATCTCCAACAGTAATTCGCACTATATCAGCATATCCAAAACTTCCGTCTTCAAACTGCACTACCAAGTTTACTCGATATGTTCCTTCTTCGGTGTATGTATGTGAAAACGACTTCTCCCCTCGTCGTTCTCCATCACCAAGACTCCACACATAGCGAGCTGGAACTCCAGCTGATGATTGCACATCTGCTGAGAAGGAAACGGTGAGTGGAGGATCTCCACTTATAGGATCTGCTTTTATTCGGACATAATCATCTGCTGCAGCACATGATCCGCACACACTGGCAAAAACGAGAATCAGTAGGAAGATACTGAAAGAGACTCGTTTTCCTATGGGTACCCTGTTTTTTTGTACAGGTATGTTTTGCATAGTGTACTATTGCACACTTCTCTGACATAAGGTTTGCACACCCATTTGACAGAGTACATGTCATAATAAGTACATGCCATAATAAATAGCAGAGTGTCATCACGTGAAATCAGGAGAGAAAATAAAAATATCATAGTCCTACTAAAAAATACTCATCATAAAATTCGTCAAAAGAGAAATAACTCGCATGCGGGGGAAGGGATTTGAACCCCTGAACCCCTATGGGAAGCGATCTTGAGTCGTTCGCCGTTGGCCGCTTGGCTACCCCCGCAAAAAAACATCCTTTCCCTTAAAAGTGAAAGGAATAATTTGTCTCTACACTACGCTGACAATACCTGTTAGATGGATTTTAATATGTATCTTGTGCATTTAAGATCTTCAGAAATGTGAGATGATGTACATTAATGCTTATATATGTACATCGAACTCATGCTGAGAGCAAACGTTCCTGTGTTGTAGGTTGTTTGAGATGAAAGATCTCACATGCTGCGGCAGTTACTTTTCGAGAGAGTTCACGTGGAGCATATACACCAAGTCTCCACTGACTTCTTCGTGTCTGATTTAATGTTGCAATAAGAGGGGAGAGCTCTTCAAGGGGCACAGCAGCGTACCCTTTTTGAACCAGGACATTCATCTGCATATCTCCTGGAAACTCAGGAATGTCAACAAGCACCTGTTCAGGGGAGACATGGGCGATGTCAGCAATGATCTCAGCATATTTCCGCTCACTGAGATAGCTCTTTTCGCCCCACTCATGGGAGTACAGCTCATCTCTTCGAACATAGAGAGCACGTTTGTACAGATTGCGAGAATAAAGCTGATCTGCAAGGGTTGAGATAATTGATTCTTTGGAGCAAAGAAGTGTTTGCATGCATGCTGCATCATCCAGACGTGCAAATACCTCAGCTGAGGAGATATCCTCCTGCATGGCACACCACACCGCATGTTGAAACATCTTTTCTGCGATCCTGCTGACATGGTGAAAGTACACAGAAGGCCGCATAAGCGTTCGTGCAATGATGAGAGACTCTGCTGCATGGATGCCACTTTCTTCTAATACAAGGCCATCATCTCCAAGCTGCAGAGAATGAATAAGGCGTTCGCAGTCTACTGTCCCATAGGGAACACCTGTGTAATGAGCATCACGGCGAAGATAATCCATTCTGTCAACATCAATATCTCCATGAAGTATCTCTGCCAACTGATGCGTTCCTGATATCATGGCATCAATCTCACGGGCATCAAGATCAAGAGCACAGAGAGCATCTTGAACAAAAGGATCATGCAAAAGGGGTTTGATGTATGTGTGCTGTGTTCCAAGTTTTTCTTCGATGAGAAGTTCAATTGAATGTGAGTAGGGACCATGCCCAATATCATGCAGAAGTGCAGAACTCGTGACAAGGGTAAACTCCTCATCTGAAAGAGAAAGGTGTGATGCAGCTTTTGCTGCCAGATGCATCGTTCCAAGAGAGTGTTCAAATCTCGTGTGATTTGCTCCAGGATAGACGAGGTATGAGAAACCAAGCTGACGCACATGGCGCAGGCGCTGTACTGCTCTGAGATCAAGAAGCTCACGCATGGCCTGTGAGACCGTAATTGAGCCGTGAACTGGATCTTTTATGCTTTTTTCTCTCATCAGTTCAGTTATTGTATGTATGGCAGGTATGGATGATATACTGTTACAGGTATTGAGTGAGATAGGAACTACACATATCACGGTAAAATGAAATTAGCGTAAGATGAGCTCATTCATGTAATTATCATCTCACAGCTATCTCTTTTTTGTCGTATGATGTTTATATTTCACATGTGTGAATCCTGGTTCGTAGGGGTTTCCTATGAATACTTTTTAAACCGCCATGAGTAGCGAAGCGTTTGAACTCTCGCTCATTGTTGTAAGAGTTGCATCTTTAAATGCTTAGTACATTCTCTCCTTTTTTATCAAAATATCTGCGCTTGAAATATAACGCAAGGGTGACCAGCGCAATCATGACCGGAACTTCAATCAGTGGCCCAATCACTGCCGCAAACGCTTGGTCGGAAGCAATACCAAAAACAGCTATGGCTACAGCAATAGCGAGTTCAAAGTTGTTGCTTGCGGCTGTAAATGCGAGCGTGACAGTCTGTTCATAGTTGACACCCTGTTTATATGACATATAAAAGCTCACTAGAAACATAATAATGAAATATATAAGCAAAGGGATGGCAATTCTGACGACGTGAAACGGCAATGTGATAATAAACTGGCCTTTCAGTGTAAACATAATGATAATGGTGTATAATAAAGCGATAAGTGCAACAGGTGATATTTTAGGGATGAATTTCTCTTCATACCATTCTTTTGAGTGATATTTTAAGAGGAAGAACCTCGTCAGAAAGCCTGCGGCAAATGGTATGCCAAGGTATATCAAAACACTTTTTGCAACACTCCAGATAGAAACATGTACAACTTGCCCTCCCCATGAAAGCCCAAGCCACGTCGGGAGCAGAGTTACAAACAAATAGATGTACACGGAGTAAAGCAGAATTTGAAATATGGAGTTGAGTGCGACCAAAGCGGCACAGTATTCATTGTCACCATTGGCCAAAGTATTCCAAATGATGACCATTGCTATACAACGTGCCAGCCCAATGATAATCAGCCCGATGGCATAGTTTGGCAGATCCGGCAAAAGCAAAACCGCCAGTATAAACATGAGTATCGGCCCGACAATCCAGTTTTGAATCAGTGATAAGCCTAGCACTTTTTTGTTTTTTGTAACTTTGCCAATCTCTTCATATTTTATTTTACACAAGGGCGGATACATCATGACGATGAGGCCGATAGCTATTGGCCAAGAGATAGCACCAGAACTCATAGATTCTAACATTTTTGACAGGCTTGGAAAGAGGTAACCGATAAAAACACCTATTCCCATTGCTGCAAAAATCCACAAGCTCAAAAATCGGTCTAAAAAGGATAGCTGTGTGCGATTTTGACTCATAAAAGTTCCTCCTTCTCCTTTAGATCACCTTACAGTACAACTTGTTCATGAAAAGTAACAGGATATTGTAACATTTTTGATAAAACATATTTTTCACCATTTGAACAATTCATATCGAAGATATCCATTTTGCTTGCTTATATAGCAAGCAATCTATCTCCTTTCATCTCATCAGCACTCCAGGCGATAACAGCAAAATGACCGCTTGTATGCTCATCAATTTTGTTGATCCATCTGATTTCATTATGTGCTTTGGTTGACAACAGTTTATTGGTCGTACCTGTTTGATGAAGTGACGAGTTGATAATCCACCATTTCGCAGAAATCCCGGCACGTTGTAAATCTTCTTCTAAGCGAAGGGCTTCATAAACGGGTGTTGTTTCCGCAAGGGTAACAATCAAAACTTCCGTTTCATCCGCATTACGAAGCCTTGGCAATAGTTTTTGTACCGAATCAGGAATCAATCCCTGTGTCCGCTGTACTTCACGATGATAACTCAATGTGCTGTCTAGAAGCAGAAGTGTATGGCCTGTGGGTGCGGTGTCAATAACAACAACCTCATTGTCCGCTTTCTCCACGATTTGAGCAAAAGCACGAAACACGGCAATTTCCTGTGTGCAGGGGGAACGTAAATCTTCTTCAATATACGCCAAATCATCGGCGGACATGGTTTCCCTTGCTTTTGACAAGATCTCTTCCTGATACCTTTGAAGCTCCATTTGTTCATCAATATGGCTCATAGTAATGCCACTATTTTCGTCAATGATATATGTAAGATGCACCGCTGGGTCTGTTGTTGCCAGATGCACCGCTTTACCTTTTGCATGTAGTCCTAAAGCTACAGCCGCAGCAATTGTCGTTTTTCCGACGCCTCCTTTTCCCATCGTAAAAATGACCTTTTTATTTGAATGAACAAGGTCGAGAACCACATCTTTCAGACACTTCATATGTTTAAAGTGCAGCTCATCACCACTCATAGAATAGCTTGCTGTCGTGAGTAAAGAGCGAACATTATGAAGACCCGTAACATTGTACGCACGAAGAGGCACATAAGAGGTTTTTAATCCTTGTAGAGTAGGCGGTATATTCAGCAAGGCCTTTTGCTGTTTCTCAAAAAAATCTTTGGATATGATGTCATCCCACGATTCCATCACGCCATTGATTATCAATGATTGATTTCGAATGCCAAGTTCAAAAAGTTCCTTCGCTGCACGCTCAGCCTCTTGAAGTGGAGCGGTTTCTGGCCTGGATACAAGCACAAGGGTTGTTTTTGCACCATCTGAAAGGGTTTCAACAGCTTGCTTGTACATGCTTTTATGTTCTTCCAGGCCAGATAACTGGCCTAAACAGGAAGCACCATGCGTATTCTCGCTCATAAAGTTGGTCCAAGCAGATGGAAGCTGCAACATGCGAAGCGTATGACCTGTGGGAGCTGTATCAAAAATGATATAGTCATATTCCTTCTGTGCTTGTTTGTCTGTAATGAACTTTGAAAATTCGTTGAAAGCAGCAATTTCCACGGTGCAGGAGCCAGAGAGCTGTTCTTCCATATTAGCGATCACCGTATCAGGCAATTTCCCACGATAGGGTGCTACCACGCTTTCACGGTATTCAGCAGCAGCTTGCAGTGGATCAAGGTTGGCGACCACAAGGTTTGGCATATCCTGTATAGGAGTACCTTTCCCGGACAACTCCATATTGAAAACGTCTTGTAAGTTAGAAGCCGGATCTGTGCTGATAAGCATTACTTTTTTTCCACTATCGGCAAGAGTAACAGCCATTGCACAGGCTATTGAAGTTTTACCCACACCGCCTTTGCCAGTAAAGAACAGGTACTTCGTGAGCACAATGTTGTGTGGATGAAATAATGGAAACATCAGCAGAACCAACTTTTAGCAGCAATTTCTATCCTTTTTTCCCGAAGTTTCACCACAACCACAGCCACAGGAATCATTTTCAGCAGTTTGAGAGCAAGTATGCAAGCCTTCACAAGTACTAGTGAGATTGAGAAGCTTTTCAAATTCATCATTTCGGGGATAACGCTTCGTAATGACTATTTTTCCGTCAACAACAACGATAGGAAGCACTTCAACACCCTCGTCTGTCAACCGTTTATGTACTTCAACGTTTTTTACAAACTCTTCCGGAGCGCTTGTTAGGTTATAACGTTGGATTTCTATGGCTGCATGAGATGTTTTAAGTGTTTCTAACGCTGCCAATATGCGAAGTAGTTCAGGATCAACATGTACGCCACAGATTCCCGTCGGGCAGCACATGGCTGGTTCATAAAGAGTCAGGGTTTTGACTGATGATGTATTACTGGATGATGTGTCATTGCAGCCACAACCGGTGCTGCATCCGCAAGTTTCTTCTGTTTTTCTCGTTTCCATGATGAATCTTCTCCTTTCAAAATAAATTTTTAGATTTTCAGACAATTTATATGGTTTTGGTTCACTATTATGACACCCATACAAAATACGCAGGATACCATCTACAATCATGGCGGTGGGTGGGTGCTCATAGGCCTTTCCATCATATGTGAACACTTGACAATTGACACCACAACCGCATCCATCAACGCTATCGTTGCAATAGCTTTCCTTGACGCCATCGCATATGTCAACGCCGTTGACTCGAATAGTTGGCGAGCTGCCAAAGCAGTGTTGTTTGGCCAATTTTTCCGTTGTGATGTTGAGCTTGTTGATGGTTACAAAATAATCTAATGTGCTAAATACAGGTTCTAAAATGCGAATAGCTTCATCTAATGCATCCTCTGTTGCTCTGCACCTTTCACAGATGCTCAGATCAAGAGATACAAGAGATAAAAAATCAATATTGAGATGTTTTGCAGGTGATTTTTCTTCTGCAGAGTGTTCCTTGAAGTTATATTCACAATCATAGTCACTTGTGTGGCAGATACAATCTTTTTTGTTGCTTGTTATTGTACGCATAAACTCCAAAAAATGTTGTACTGTTTGATCATCCAAAGAATAGTACATCCATTTCCCCACTTTGCACCCATTTACCAAGCCACAATTACAAAGGGTTTTCATGTGGTGCGAGAGGGTTGGCTGTGTGATATTGAATTTCTCTAAAATTTCGCAAGCACATAGCTCGCCGCAGGAGAGCATATCAACAATCATAAGTCTATTGATGTCAGCAAGAGCCTTGAGCAACGCAGTATTCTCAGTGTATCTTTCTTTCAATTTGATAATCACCTCACATCGATTCCAACCTATGTAAGATTGCATGAATAGATTATTATCAATATATTACTTATTGAGTTGCTTAAATAGTTTCTGATCAGATGGTTTGATTATATTTTATAATATAAAATAATTCAAAATTCCCTCTGAGAAAATCGATCCACAAGTGAAATAACTCCTCATGTTGGATTCATGAGAGATGCAGATTTGAAACTCCCTATATGAATAGAACATAACAATCTATCCATTAAATGTTATAATTCATTTAAAAACTTGTTTTTGTAAAAAATTACAATTTGCCGTGGCTAAAGTTATTAGCTATGAATTATAAATTGATGTACATCACCCCATATGCGATATAATACTCCCTCAAGAGAAAGGAAAAATGGGTCATATTTCAATTCCACTCCATTGAACGCGAATCAAAGTAAGGATGAGAGACAAGTTTGAAAAATAAAATTTTTCGCCAATAATTTGATACGTTGCACGCAATGTGAGGTTTTTTCGTTCAACAGCTTATCTTTTTTCTGGCTGAATCTATACCTATCTGCTTTTAGATTCCGAAAACGCCTCCCAAAACCATTCAGTATAATGTATTGTTTTCAAAAATTGTAAAGAGAGAGAAGGAAAAATATCTCTAATATTGAAAAAAGGTGAAAATGGGATTGAGAAAGATATCACCCACAAGGAGATGTACTCGGTTTTACGAAACTGGCTTTCGATAAAAGAAATGGTAGATCTCACTCTCAAAATATTACATGTACGTGATTGATGAGACCGCTCTTTCGCCTATTTCAAAAAAATATTTACATATCTTGCAAATTTTCCCAAAAAAGGGGAGTTTACATTCTGATCAAAGGTTTAACGATATCCAAATGACTGTAATGTAACCTCTGGGTTTACTGCACCTACATGGTACACAACACCTTCAGAGAGTTCATTGATGGTAACCTCTGCTGGTGAAAACAAAGATGTATCAATCTGGTAGAAGTCAAAGTTTGCTTCTTTGAAGATCTCGTAGAATGGCTTGCCATATCCCTTGGATTTGCTACTTGGAATTTTATCCAGATAATCCTTAATCTCAGGTGCATTCATTGTCAAGTTGATCTGACCATAGTAAATGGTTGCATCATTTGTAGTGCCCATTGCCTTTGTGCCATCTGCTTTGACAGGTGGGATTGGAGCAGTTCCAATGGCAGCCTGGATCTTTCGAGTATCAAATCCAAGTTCGTTTAATTTATAAACGGCTGTCTCAACACAACGTCCAGATACCTGAATTGAACCAACGAGTGATGCTGTAGGAGCTACAACTGCACAGAGGTTACCAACATTGATGCCACATGCCTCTGCGATCTTCTCCATAACCTCTTCATTTGGCAGATTATCAGATTCAAGGGCAATAACTGCGTCATCTGAATCATCTTCATAGCCAATGACTTCATATGTGTGCTTTGGCTTTAGAGCAAGTGCTCGTGCAGGACCGGATCCCATAGCAAAAAATGAGTTTACATTCACGGTCCAGCCAGCTTTTTGTGCACCAAGGCATGAAATTGCGGGGAAATCAGTGCTAACCTCGATAAACGGCATCGGAATTCCAAGAATGTCTCCCATTCTGAAGTTCACCTCGCCAAGACCTCCCATACAGATCTCAGTAAAGGCTCGTCCAGCTGCATAGCCACCTTGTGCTTTGACACCACAGTCCACAATCTTTGCACCGTTGTCAAGTTCATGGTAGGTTACATTAAAGTCATCACAATAGTTTGCGAGATTATCAAAAATCTCAATACCAAGCTCATTAACACTAATTTTTACACTAGTCATATCAGCACCCCTATAAAAAATACACAGAACTTGTAGATACTGCAGATACAAATAGAAAATATCCACAGAATTTCCAATTGTATACATAGAAAAGAAGACGTATAAGTATTTAAAAACAGTAGACTATGATTATTCTCTCCTTTACAATATTATAAACTTTTGAAAGCTTTGTCATACGTAATACTTTTAATTAAATTTTACTACTACCTACGAAGTTGTTCTCATTCCATCAAAAAAGTTAGAACATTTATTTACTTTTGTAAAACCACCATTTTTCATTATTTTAACTCTAAATGAGCACGAAGAGAGATTTTTTTAATGATACAAGAAATAGAAAGGTTTAAAATCATTCTAGGAATGAAAGTAATGTGTAGTCTATGAAACTAGTAAAGGTGTAAGATGAGATATATGAAGGATAACCAGGGTGGGGGTTAGAAATACTCCAAAGATATATTGATATATTT
>JAITWW010000024.1 GCA_031285085.1 Candidatus Methanofilum arcanum | reverse complement strand
CAGCCAGCGAAGATGGCCAACATCGCTCACCGGCTCATAGTCGGCAAATTCCTTTGAGCGCATGAGGTTGACATGAATCGGTTCCCCACCAACTGGCATTGCATTATTTGTCTCTTTTTTGACAAGGTGACCAAATGGGGAGTCATCCATAAACAAAGAGACATCGTGACGAACACCATCAGGAGTCAGAACAAAGTGCGTATGTGTAACCTCGGTCTTTGTGATCGGCTCAGCATCTGCATCCTCATCTGGTTCAATAGTTCGTGAAAGTTCAGAGAGAGGATGACCTTTGCATGAGAGGGTAAATGCCTTATACCATCCAAATGGTGCACGCAGTACTTCGTATCCTGCTTCTTTTAATCCATTTTCAAGGCCTTTTAACGCTTCAACTGCAACCTCTGGGCTACTTAAGTCATTGCTTAAGTGAGCGTAGGGGTACACCATGACTCGTCTGCACTCAACCTTAAGAGCGGTTGCTATTATCTCTGCAACTGATTTGTCAATAACATCTGAAAGTCCGTCTGCATCCCGTGACTCTACTGCACAGAATGCAACCAATGCATCATCGAGACGTCCTGAAAGAACTTCTGTCTCTTCTGCGATCTTGGTTTTTTTCTTAGCTTCATACTCGATAAAATCTGAGTGTATTAAAAGAAGATGCATATTGTCTGTGCTCCAGTAATATCCATATCTATTTCTTTTTCAATCGTATAGATATTGTCTCACTCTTTTTTGTTTGCATAGTATTTTGAAAGTGTTGCCTGACGCTGATTCATGTATTTTGCGCCACTTTTCATGTTGTACGGAGCAGAAGCACGCTCGGTTGAGTAAAAAACGAGTTGACCAATTGACATACCCTCATAGATCCGTACCGGACGGGCATTGACATTACACATTTCAAGAGTGATGCTGCCATGAAATCCTGCATCGATCCACCCCCCGGTCTGATGAAGTTCGACTCCAAGACGCGCAATGCTGCTTTTTCCTTCGATGCTTGCAACAATATCATCTGGAAGTCCAATAACTTCTAATGTTTCAGCGAGAACAAACTGCCGTGGATAGAGAATGAAGCTTGAGGCTGTGGTTGATTCTGTTCGTGCAGACACAGATGCATGATCATATGGATCAATGACGTCATCTCCGGGAAGGTACCACACAAAATGATTTCCGAGGCGGATATCAAGTGAGTTTGGCTGGATAAGATCGGGATTAAAAGGATCTACGAAGATGTGACCGTGCCTGATCCGATCATTGATCTGCCAGTCAACGAGTATCATATGTATACATCATCACAATATGGTATTGGTATGCTGGTTTGATGTCCGGATGTGGTAGGGTAGTGGTCGACGACTTAATGGTATACGCACCAAATAAATACTATGGGTGTTGTATCTCGATATCGATTTGCACGTAGAGCACAAGCATTACCCGAGTCATTTTTATCAGAACTCTTTCGCCTCTCTATTGATCCTGAAATTATCTCTTTTGCAGGAGGGCTTCCAGATGCAGATCTCATTGATAAAGAGGGGATTGCAAACGCAACAGCCGCCGTGCTTGAAGAAGAAGGAGAGGTTGCTCTTCAATATAGTAGTACTGATGGATACTACCCACTTCGTGAGTATATTGCAACACGGTATAACCGCCTGTATGGGATGGATGTGTCCCCGGCTCATATTCAAATCTTAAACGGTTCCCAGCAGGCATTGGATCTTGTTGGAAAGATATTCATTGATCCACATGATGTGGTTGGCATAGAGTCTCCTGGATATCTGGGAGCAATTGAAGCGTTCTCTTTTTATGAGCCACAGTTTTGCAGTGCAGCGCAGACTCCAGAGGGGATAGACACCGCGGCATTTGAGGAGCTTGTCACCACTCTTCGACCAAAGTTTTTTTATGGTGTTCCTTTCTCACAAAACCCAACTGGAATCAGTTATTCTCATGAGGTAAAGCAACATATCGCTGAGATCTGTTCTGACTCAGAGACCTTGTTTTATGAAGATCATGCTTTTTTTGAGCTTCACTTTCATGGAGAGTACCCTCGTCCAGTTGGTTCGTATCTCCCAGATGAAACAATAATATCAGGTTCATTTTCAAAGACCATCGCACCAGGACTTCGCACGGGATGGATCATTGCACCACCAGAGATCCTTAAGCCGTTTAATTCCGCAAAACAGGCAGCAGATCTCCATTCTGGTTTTTTGTCTCAGATGATTCTTGCAAGATATCTGAACACCTATGACTATGATGCTCATCTTGCGATGGTTCGAAAGGTATACCAGAACAGATGTCATATGCTTTGTGATTTGATTGATGATCAGCTTCCATCTGGTTGTGTGAGGACAGATCCAAAGGGGGGGATGTTTCTTTGGATCACTCTTCCTGATGGGGTACAAGGAACAGATCTCTTTCATGCAGCAGTAAAACAGAAGGTTGGTATCATGCCAGGGCTTCCTTTTTACTATGATAAAGCCGCACCTGAGAGTAATCGTGGTATCAGATTGAATTTTTCATCAATTCATGACGATATGATACATACTGGGATTGAACGACTGAAAGTTGCCTTTTCACAGGTGTCGTAAGATGACTCTTCAAGACTTGCAAACAGATTCATATACGCTCTTTGTTGAGCGTCAGAGTTTTATTCGTTCTCATTTTTTTGTCCAGGCTCTTTTTCTTCTCTTTATCATATTTGCCTGGTGGGGCTTTATCCAGCAAATTGTACTTGGCATTCCATTTGGAACGAATATTGCATCAGATAATGAGATGATCTTTGTCTGGATTATGGTTGGATGGCTTATTCCTGCTCTACTAGCAATCATACGCTTTGATATCGAGGTCACAGAAGCAGAACTTCGTTTTCAGTATGCACCATTTCATCTCTCACCTCGGATTATTTTGCGTTCTTCGATAGTTCGAATTGATGTTCAACATTATCATCCACTTCTGAAAGGCTGGGGAATCAAGTATTGGAGAGGGGTTGTATCGTACACGGTATCAGGAAATGAGGGAGTCTGCATAACATATTTGTCTTCTGATGAGAAGGAAAAAAAGATATTTCTTGGTTCTCAGTCTGCTTTCGAACTGGAACGAGTGCTTTTGAGAAGAAAAAAGGGATAACATTCTGAGTTTTTCATTTTTGGGTCTTTACATAGTTAAATTGATATTTACACATATCTGGATATTTCAGTGCCAAATAAGTGACAAAAATGGTTATTTTGTTCTGGCTTCAACTAACTATGTGAAGAATCGTACTTGAGGTTGAAAGAATCCAAAATCATTACATACCATTATTATCAACAATATATCAATATCAAACCAAAACTGCCACCCTAAAAAGTGTCTATCGCTGTAATATTCTGCAGCTGTATTAGTGAAACTAAAGATTTGCTACGGATTTAACCTGCCGGTTGTGCAAATTATAGCCACGTAAGTTCATGTAATCTCAAAGAGGAAAAAAATGTCAAATTTGAAAGGAACAAAAACAGAAGCAAACCTCATGGAAGCGTTCGCAGGTGAGTCGCAAGCAAGAAACAAGTACACCTATTTCGCTTCTCAAGCCAAAAAGGATGGGTATGAGCAAATTGCAGCCTTTTTCTTAGAAACAGCGGAAAACGAGAAAGAACACGCAAAAATGTGGTTTAAGCAGCTCCATGGTGGGTCAGTCCCAGACACAGCATCCAATCTTAAAGCCGCCGCCGCTGGCGAGCATGAAGAATGGACAGATATGTACGCAAGAATGGCTAAGGAAGCCAAAGAAGAAGGATTTCATGACATAGCTTCCCTGTTTGAAGGCGTTGGACAAATCGAGAAGGAACACGAAGCCAGATACCTTGCTCTTTTGAAAAACATCGAAGAAAATCGTGTGTTCAAAAAAGAACAAAAGGTAGTCTGGCAATGTGCAAACTGCGGACACCACTATGCAGGAACAGGTGCGCCTAGTGTATGTCCTGTATGTAATCACCCACAAAGTTATTTCCAAATTCTTCCCACTAACTACTAAAATTTGCTTGAACTGAAAAAAATGGAGGGTACTAGCCTTATTTCCTCTGTCAGAGCAGCCTTTGTTGTAACACCAACCGTGTTAACAGCAATCATGGGATGAACATTAAAAATATATATAGAGATTCCCTCCTCCCATTTTTTATCACATGAAAGCCTTCAAAAACTGTGATAAATGCCACTTATCTTCTTCATGAAGCGTAATATCCTGCCACATTTTTGCGTAAAAACCGTTAAACGCACGATCAAAATTATGCTACTACTTTATGCAACAAACTACTTGATAGATGGCTATGAGGCGCTGTACACAACAAGTCATCTCTACATCATCGACAGTATCGACGAATATATCAAAACATCTCTCATAAACGTCCTGCTGTAACGATGCCCCGGGTATCATGGATAGGTGTAACTCACCATAGCAAACTCTCTTTTCAGCGTGTCAGTTAGGTCTCTTGGGTAGTTTGTGGGCATTCATTCCATTTTTTTCATGCTTGCCGTGTAACATTATGGCGAGTTGCATACATCTTCTAAAATCGATAACCTTGGCTGAGTCTTCTCTCTCTTCTTTTTAGGAGTTGTGCAAAAATGAGAAGAGTTTTTTGATTTTCACTCGGATTGCTGCTGTGGCCTAGCGATAAGCTGAGGCACTTTGAAGGGTAAATGGGAGATGTGGTGAGTCACTTTGGAGAATATCCATGAAATGGATGGTAAAATTCCAATTTTATAATTTTATAATAACAATATAACAAAATAAAAATTAATAGAGAATAGTGAATAGCAGAATATTACTTGGGGAAATTGCGCAAAACAGCAGTTAAATCGAATTATTTATGTGCATATGAACCATTAGTATATCTATGATGGAGAGGGGGATTTTCCATATTATCTTAGTTATAGCGCTAGCAGTAACGCTGCCAGTGTGTGTTGTAAGTGCTGCGGATCTGACCGTTGTCACAAGTGATGTAGGTGTGACGGCCACGGAGGCTATTTTCAATGGCCAGGTCACTGATCTGGGGGTGGAATCACAAGTTTCTGTATTTTTCAGATATGGAACAGACGAAATTCTTGCTACCTATGAACGGGCAGAGGCTGGAATACGCGATTATGTGGACGTGTTTAGTGTTCCTGTTTCTTGGCTTGCGCCAAACACTCCGTATTATTTCCAAGCCTGTGCCAAACCATCAGCAATCGTGGGGGATGAAGCGGATGTATGTGGCGCCATTGCCTCGTTTTGGACGCAAAATCCTGTGGTGGTTCCCGCTGTTGGTGTCATCACAACTGATGTAACAAGTGTAACTGAGACTGAGGCTACTATGAGTGGCCAGGTCACTGATCTGGGGATGGAGCCACAGGTTGCTGTATTTTTCAGATATGGAACAGACGAAACTCTTGTTACCTATGAGCGGGCAGAGGCTGGAGTACGCGATTATGTGGACGTATTTAGTGTTCCTGTTTC
>JAITWW010000004.1 GCA_031285085.1 Candidatus Methanofilum arcanum | reverse complement strand
CAGTTAGAAGAATGCACAATCTTGCAGAGAGTATTCTCATTTTTGATGAGGTACAGGCTGTTCCCATAAAGTGCTTAAGCATGTTTAATGCAGCAATGAATTTTCTTTCTGAGTATTGTGGTGCTACTATCATATTATGTACAGCAACACAACCGGAGCTTGCAGACGCAGATGTACCCATTCCCATTCGCCTTTCTGAGCCAAATGAGATGATTCCTGATTACGAGGAAAAATATCAACAATTTCGTAGGACACGTATTGTTGATGCTACGAGTGAAAAGCACTCTGCAGAAACACTAGCTCAGTTTGTTCTGGATAAAGCCACTGAGAATATCAGTGTGCTTGTCATCATGAACACGAAATCTGCTGCAAGGAAGTTGTACGAAGAGCTTAAGACGCAGATGAGATCACAAGATGGGTTGAATGAAGAGAAGTTGTATTACCTCAGCACAAATCTTTGCCCAGCTCACCGTATGGAGAAGCTCTATGAGATCATTTCAAAATTGGAAAAAAATAAGGAGCAAAAAGAAAAAGAGCGTGTTGTCTGTGTCAGTACGCAGCTCATTGAAGCTGGTGTGGATGTCTCTTTTGACAGTGTTATTCGCTCTCTTGCAGGGTTGGATAGCATTGCTCAAGCAGCAGGGAGGTGCAATCGACATGGAGAAAATGAAATTAAGGATGTATATGTGATTCGGAGTCTTGATGAAAATCTCTCCCGACTTCCTGATATAGAATATGGTCAAATTACAACAGAGCGGTTACTTCGGGAATATAATGAAAATCCGGAGTTTTTTGATAATGATCTGCTTTCTCCACGTGCAATCAGTGTCTATTACTCATACTATTTTCATGAACAAAAGGAAAAAATGGACTATATTATCACAAAAAAACTATCAGGGTTAGCAGAAGATGTAACTCTTACTGATCTTTTAACATACAATCAGGTAGGTAGAAATGCTTATAAGGGTCGTTGCAAAAGTGAGCCGCCATACTATTTACCTCAGGCATTTTCCACTGCTGGAGATCTTTTCCAGGTGATTGATTCGGATACAACAAGTGTTATTGTTCCATATGGAGAAGGAGAAAATATAATTGAAGAGTTGCATCGTGTGACTTATCCCCCTGCTATTTTCAAACTCACGAGAAAAGCGCAGCAATTTTCAGTAAACCTTTTTGCATATGAGAGAGAACAACTTGCTACAGGAGTTTATCAAATTAATGAGACCGGCATCTTTGCACTTGACAAGCCATGTTATTCTGCTGACTATGGAGTGACTCTTCCGTCTGGTGATACACTTCTGCTATATTATTAATTGCAATTAAAACTTGGAGGGATTGTAAAAACGTGGAATTCACTAATGAGATAGAGTTTCAAGTACTTGGAAAGTTTGCTCTCTTTACGGATCCTTTGACTCGTGTTGGTGGAGAGAAGTACAGTTATCAGATTCCGACATATCAGGCACTGAAAGGTATTCTTGAGAGCGTGTACTGGAAGCCGACATTTGTGTGGATAATTGACTCGGTAAGAGTTATGAGGATGATTCAGACTCAGTCGAAAGGAATACGTCCGATTACATATCACCAGAGTGGGAATGATCTCTCTATTTATACATATCTTTCAGATGTCGAGTATCAGGTTCGGGCACATTTTGAATGGAATGAAAATCGTCCAGACCTTGAAGCTGACAGAAATGAGCATAAACACTATTTTCTCTCTAAAAAGATGATTGAAAAAGGAGGAAGGCGAGATGTGTTCCTTGGAGCACGAGAGTGCCAGGGTTACGTAGAACCGTGTGTTTTTGGCCAGAGTGATGGAGTGTACGATGAGTGCCCAGAGCTTGCATATGGCTTCATGTTTCATGGGTTTACATATCCTGATGAAGGAGACAAAGAGACGTTGTACGCACGTTTTTGGCATCCTGTGATGAAACGAGGGGTGATCGATTTTATTCGCCCAGAAAAGTGCTCAATTGTTCGCAAGATAAAATCTCAAAAACAGAAATCCTTTACTGCTGGAGAGAACTTTTCTTTTATTGAAGAGGAAGCCATATGAGCTGGGTTTCAATGCTTGCTAAAACATATGAACATTGCAAGGATGATGCCTTAAATGCGAAAAATGAGAAGGATTTGTTGCCTGTTTGCCACACCACTCAAAATGCTCAGATTGAGATTACGATAGATGGATATGGTAACTTTCGTTCTGCACGTGTGTTGCGCCAAAAAAAGGGACCTGGAGATGAAGAAAACGAAGCAGTGACTGTCATTCCTTGCACAGAAGGGTCGGCAAATCGGACGAGTGGCCTTGAGCCTCATCCCCTGTTTGATAAGCTGCAGTATATTGCTGGGGATTTTATTCATTATAATGCAAGTAAGAAAAGTGGATATGATCTCTACATTGAAAAACTGGAAATGTGGTGTAATTCTCCTTATTCAAATGAGATGGTTAAATCGATTTTTACATATGTTAAGAAAAAAACGATGATTTCAGATCTCATTAAAGGAAAAATTCTCTTTATGGGTGAATCTGGAGACACTATTCTAGAAGAATGGGATGGGGATGAGAATGAAAAACCAGCCATTTTTACGTTATCTACTAAGCCAATGGATTCATTTGTCCGGCTTTGTGTGGAGATCCCTGGGAGGAAGGAATTTCGCACATGGCTGGATGTCGGTGTCCGCCAGGATTTCATCAATTATTATCTTAATTCTCTTTCTGATGCAGATATTTGCTATGTATCTGGAGAAACACTTCCGATTTCTCGATTGAGTTCGGCAAAGATTAGGCATACTGGTGATAAGGCACGACTTATTTCATCTAACGATAAAAGTGGTTTTACATTTCGTGGACGGTTTATTACAGCTGAACAGGCGATGTGCATCAGTTATGATGCTTCGCAGAAGTACGTAAATGCTTTGAAATGGTTGGTTTCCAAGCAAGGGTATCGAAATGGGGATCAGGTCATTGTTGCATGGGGTACAAGGGACGAATCTATTCCCTCTGCTTTTGAGGATTCTTTTGATCTGACACAGCCGCCTGAGGAAGATCAAGTTGTGGATACAAGAGGAGAGTTTGCAAGTCGTTTGAATAAAACACTAGCTGGGTACTCTGCAAGTTTGGATGATAGCTCGGAGGTTGTAGTCATGGGTGTTGATTCTGCAACAGTTGGGCGCCTGTCTATCATTTATTATCGTGAACTTACAGGTTCGGAGTTTTTGAAGAGAGTAGAACGTTGGCATAAGACTGCTTCATGGTACCCGTTGTTTCATAATGGAGTTGATAAGGCAGGAAAAATGAAATGGTTTCGATTTTATGGGGCTCCAGCACCTGGCGATATAGCTGAAGCTGCATACGGTGTGGAGCTGAATGATAAGCTCAGAAAGGCTACCATCGAAAGGTTACTGCCATGTATCATTGATGGAAAGCCTCTGCCTTGGGATATTATTCAGGCCGCCTCAAGACGTGCATCCCGACCAGTTTCAATGGAACGATGGGAGTATAATAAGACGATTGGAGTTGTCTGTGCTCTTATTCGTAAGTATTTGAATGATAAAGAGAATGATCGAGGAAATTTGAATGAGTACAAGGAGGTATGGACAGTGGATCTAAATGATATGGAAAATAACAGAAGCTACTTGTTTGGATGTTTGTTAGCATATGCACGAAAAATTGAGGAATATTCCTTGTATAAAAGTGGTCAAGAACCACGCCAGACAAATGCTGAGAGAATGATGACAAGGTTTCGTCAACATCCAGCAAAGACATGGGCTGAGCTATATCAGAGACTTTTACCGTATCTTGCGAAGTTTCGAAATACCGGTGTTGGTTCCTTTGGGAACCGATATGAAGCAGGTATGAACGCAGTTGTTGCACAACTTAATGAAACATCTGAAAGTTTTTCAAACGATTCATTGCGTCCAGAGTATCTTTTGGGCTATCAGAGCCAGTTGAATCAGTTTGAACAGGAATATCAGGAATTTAAAGCGAAAAAAGCAGCAAAAGATGATGGAGTAGAGCAATAATGACAGCATTTGATAAAAAAGTTGATTTTGCAGTTATTGTATCGGTAAAGAATGCAAATCCAAATGGAGATCCATTGAATGGAAATCGGCCACGTGAAAACTACGATGGCTTTGGCGAGATTTCAGATGTGTGCATTAAGAGGAAGCTTCGTAATAGGTTGCAGGACATGGGTCAGAAAATTTTTGTTCAATCTGATGATCGTGCTGATGATGGATTTAAGAGTTTGAAGGAGCGGGCTGATGCTTGTAAAGAGTTTTCTGATGCAACAAAAAAGAAAAATGCTGAAGCTGCAGCACAAGCTGCATGTAATGCATGGATTGATGTAAGAAGTTTTGGGCAGGTTTTTGCGTTTAAAGGAGACGATACATCAGTTGGTGTACGTGGTCCTGTGTCTGTTCATTCAGCATTTAGTGTGTCACCTGTTGAGATAACAAGTATGCAAATCACAAAGAGTGTGAACAGCGTTCCAGGATCTAAGAAATCTTCGGATACTATGGGTATGAAACATCGGATTGATTTTGGCTTGTATGTATTTTATGGAAGTGTCAACACTCAGCTTGCTGAGAAGACAGGATTTTCAGAGGAGGATGCAACACTTATTCATGACGCTTTAATCAACTTGTTTGAGAATGACGCTTCATCTGCACGGC
>JAITWW010000147.1 GCA_031285085.1 Candidatus Methanofilum arcanum | reverse complement strand
TTTTTATCACCGGTAAGGCCGTGAATTCGCTTACCGAGGGTGATTTTCTCTGTGATGCAGTACCTCATAAAGGATCCTTTCTGAGGTACCTTTTTCAGAGCAGATATGAACTCTTTTTTGCCAAAACATTATCTAGAACGATTCTTTCTCGAAATAGTTGCCTAATATATGTAAAGACTTGCTTCAAAGAAATAAAAGTTTAAAACGTTTTTTTCATCATATAGTGCTTTTAAAACGTTTATTTATTTCTAAAAAGATAGGAAATAGATTGAAGTTTATGAATAATAATATAAACATCGTTTTTCTATATTCTATACTGAGAGAGAAAGGAGATTTTAAATACACATTCCACAGAAATGCAGTGATGCATAATTCATCATTCTTTTCCGAAAAAAGGATGGCTTTTTGACTCACATGAAAAATTTTTTATGCATTTATCTCTTCTCTTATTACATGAATCAAAAGATAGTTCGCGTTGCAATAAATGGATATGGAACGATAGGAAAGCGAGTGGCTGATGCGGTGGCAGCACAACCAGATATGAAAATTATTGGGGTTTCAAAGACACGACTAGGAGCAGAGGCATATGTCGCACAAGATCGAGGATATCCACTCTATATTGCAGATCTCACAAAAAAGAAGGCATTTGAGGATGCGGGAATCGTAGTAACGGGAAGCATTGATGACATGCTTGGCGCATGTGACATCGTTGTTGATGCAACCCCTGGAGAGGTCGGAGCTTCAAATAAGGCACTCTATGAAAAACATGGCATCAAGGCGATCTGGCAGGGAGGAGAGGAACATGATGTTGCAGGCTTTTCATTTAACTCGTCTTGTAACTACCAAGACGCCATTGGAAAACAGTTTGTAAGAGTCGTGTCTTGCAATACTACGGGGCTATGTCGGCTGATTCATGCTGTTGATGGAGCATGTGGTGTCTCTCATGTGACTGCGGTTATGATTCGCCGAGGAGCTGATCCTCATGTCGTGAAAAAAGGCCCAATTGATGCTGTTGTACTAAACCCAGCAACGATTCCAAGCCATCATGGTCCAGATGTAAACTCAGTTCTTCCAGATATCTCCATTGCCACCATGGCGGTTATTGTACCAACAACACAGATGCATATGCATGCCATTACCATTGAACTCAAAGAGACAACGACACGAGAGGAGATTCTCGCACTCATTGCCGCACATCCACGCCTTGGTCTTGTGAAAGCGGTTACTGGCATTGTGAGTACAGCAGAACTGAAGGAATTTGTTATGGATCTTGGAAGACCCCGCTCAGATCTATGGGAAAATGGCATCTATGAGGCATCGGTCTCTGTTGTTGGAAAAACTTTGTACCTGTTCCAAGCCATTCATCAGGAGGCTGATGTTGTTGTTGAGAATATTGATGCAATTCGAGCCATGACTGGGATTGTGACAGATCCAGATACCTCTATTCAGATGACAAATGAATCACTTGGATTTGTGGCAATAGGATCTGAGTGATACGCGCTTGGCTTACATATGTTTTGAGAGTAACACCTGTCTCTCTTGAAATAACTAAGGGCGTGTATCATTTCATTGCCAGCTCAGAGATTTTCAGTTTCTGAACACTCTGTTATGATGGCATGAATATGAGCCCCTTTCCTCTTTTTATCTCATTTGTTCTCAGTTTGTATCGCTTGAAAAAATACCATTTGTGATGATCCCTCTGTTCAAGTGCAACAGGAAATATACAAATAAATATGTTTATATCAATCTAACCCCGTTGGTACTATTTCAATGACTCCTCCCATTGTCATTCCATTCCGTCCAGTAGACCCAAAAAAACGCCTGAAAGCTATTATGAGTCAGGAAGAACGGGAAGGATTTGCGCGTGCCATGCTCTCTGATGTGATCGAGACGGTTATCGATGCAGGATGCACTCCGGTTCTTCTGACCACACAGGAGATCGCAAATATCGACGCCCGAGTGAGAGTAATTGTTTTGAATCTTGGATTAAATGAGGCTCTGGATGCATTTCGCAAAGAACAAGATGGACCATTTGGTATTGTAATGGCAGATCTTGCACTTTGTAATACAAAAAGTCTCATGCAGTTAGCACATACATCTGCAGCATTTGGTATCGTGCCTGGAACAGGAGGGGGAACAAATGCAATCTATATCAAAGATGGATCTGCATTTAAAGCACAATATTATGGATTTAGCTTTTTGAAACATCTCACCTGGGCAAAGGAGCAGGGCTATTCAATTGAGATAATAGATAGCTTTCGACTGTCAACAGATATTGATGAACCTGATGATCTTGTGGAGGTTTTGATCCATACAGAACGAAACACGGCTGCATATCTGAATCAGATTGGATTTGTACTCTGTGCAGAGGAGGGAAGAGTACATGTCAAACGTATATAACTGTCCTTTGCGAATGGGTTACTATACTCATTTTTATGGTTGAAAAGCAGAGAAATGATATGAATACAAACATGAGAACAATATCACATTATACCTTGTTCTGTATGGTTTTTGTTGCTGTACTGTGTTTGGGTGGTGTAGTATCTGCAATAACGATAGCTGAGCCAAAAAGTAGTATGACCATAACTGGGCAGGATGGTACTACCTGTATCCCGGGTGAGATTACCCTCAATGGCACAACGAACTATAACACAGATAATCGAGTAATAGTAGAGATCTCTCCTGCTGAATTTGCCCCAACCAGTAAAACAGCACCTCAGAACTTTAGTGGTGCAGCGGCAACTGTTGATGTTCAAGAAGGAACAGGGATGAACTTTTGGATGATGGCAGTAAACACAACCGGATGGGAACCAGGCATGTATCTCGTGCAGGCAACGGTGGTAGGAAAGGGAGTAATAGAGAGCGAATTTATCACGCTTGAGTATTGTACAGAATAACAGATCTCAAGTGCCAATTTTAAATCGTCTCAAGCCTAAATCATCAAAAAAAAAGATATCTCATCTTCCCTAGACAACTCTTCATCTCTTCATCAGTGCGATACGGTACAGATGTTGATGTTCTCTACTGCGAGGATGAGGAGGCATTTTGTAAAAATTCCTCCATTTTTTCTTTGTAAAACGCTTCAACTCGTATCATCTCATCTCGAGTTCCTCGCGCTGCAATTAAGTTTCGAACATCTCCGTCCATATTGGCGAAGGTTATTCTTTCTGCTCGATCAACAAGTTTCACATCAAATGTGTTGATAATATCCCGAATTACTGTTTGTGGTGTTCCGGGAGGAAATATCAGATCAAAGTATTCAGTTTCTTCCATAAGCATCTACATCCAATACAAATCCATATATACTGTTGTATTTTGTTTTATCTCTATCGCCCTATCTTTATTCTTTTCTGAAGAATGCACTTTCCATTGCGTTGTCCGCCTATTGGATGATTTGGCTTTCCAAGGGAGTTCATACAACGCCCCATCAATGCAGCCCCACGGGCAAGTCCATCATCTACAAAAACGAGGCGATCCTGTGGATCATCAAATAACTGTCGCTCAGTAACACCCTCAAGTACATAATATGGCTTCATACCAGAGATAGCAGCTCTTCCGGTGAAACCAATGGAAGTATCTGGAAAGATAAGGTTTTGTTCTCGTGTGACATCAATAAGGCGCAGTGCCATGTGAGCGCAAACTCTGTCAATGATCTCTGCTAATATCTTTTTCCCATGTTTGGCGTATATCTCTTTTCCAATTTCTCCAAGTTCATCAAGATTGCTGCCATTTTCTCCTGCATCAACACCGATCATGGCAACACCTGATTGTGCAGCGACATCAGCATATACGGGAACGCGGCCATAGCGGTTTCGCGATGAGGGAACGATCTCAACACTAATGAGGTCATGACACTGCATGAGATAGTCACGTACTTTTTTTGATACTTTTTTTGTTTTGAACCTTCCATGTTTTGTGGCTGCATCACCAAAAAGATCAAGGGCAGTGCCGGTTCGATCCCGCACGAGGCCAGTTCCTCGCACAATTGCATCTGGGATGGCACCTGCAAGGCCGCAGAAATTTCCAATGGTGTCTGCAAATGGGGTTGGGCTGCCAGCATCTACTGGAGAGGTGATACGTCCATCGAGGGTAGTTCCAAAATCAATAGATATACATGGATTTCTGAAGTCAACGGGTGTCCACTTTGCTCCCTCTTTAATACCAGCCATTGCGAGTTCTCCTTCCATCTCATTTGCAACCATCTCAACGCCGGTGGTTCCTTTTGGGGGAACAACACCAGCAACGGCTCCTGAGAAGTTAACTTTGTCTGCAAAAGAGAATTTTTGCAATTTTTGAGATTGATTTGCTTTTGACATTGGAGGTGTCATTTTACCTGGGGGAACACCAGCATCAAGGCAACCATTGGCGAGAGCAATGATAAAGTCTCCAACCTGATCAGGTGAGTCCATTGCAGCAACGACTCCGGTGCTGCGCACGACAAAGTCAAGATCTTT
>JAITWW010000140.1 GCA_031285085.1 Candidatus Methanofilum arcanum | reverse complement strand
TTGAAGGAGAGCATTCCTCAATTGAACGAAACCTACTCATGGATAGGGGACAAAAAACTCAATTTCACCGTGAATACTCACACGTAATTAGGGGCAGTTATTTATCGTGAAAATCCATGTTGAAGAGGTTGCAGAGCGTACACAACATCCTATTGAGTTTGTAAAAGCTAGTTTAAGAATGGAATAAACTGATAAAATGGATAATAGAATCTACATAACTTATAGATACTCCAGATCTCTCATATATGGGCGAAGAGCCGTTGGGATCTTTACCTCTCCATCTTCTTCTTGATTATTTTCTAGAATTGCACGCAATACTCGTGAAGTTGCAATAGCAGTTGAGTTTAATGTATGAACAAATGGCTTTGAATCAAAGTCATCAGCTTCACGCATACGAATATTCAGGCGAACTGCTTGGTATGATGTACAGTTCGAACAGGAAACAACTTCTCGGTATGCACTTTCACGTGGCATCCAGACCTCAATATCATATTTTTTCGCAGCAACCGTCCCAATATCCCCAGTACATATATTTACCACATGATATGGAATTTCAAGGCCCTGAAAGATAGCTTCAGCATTTGCAAGCAGCTCCTCATGAAGCTCCCATGAGTCCTGTGGACGTGAAAATATAAACTGCTCAACCTTGTGAAACTGATGTACACGAAACAGTCCTTTTGTATCAACACCTCGAGACCCAATCTCACGACGAAAACATGGAGACACGCCTGCGAGTCGAATGGGAAGCTCTTTTTCCTCAAGGATCTCGTCCTGGTACATGGCAGCGAGAGGATGCTCACTTGTTGCGATAAGATATGTCTCATCATCTTCGATCTTGTACATGACACTCTCAAAGTCATTTAGATCAGTAACCGCTTCATATGCATCACGATTCATCATATAGGGAGGGGTAATGGTGGTATATCCTCTGTCCTGCAGGACATCAAGAGCATATTGTTGAAGTGCCATGTCAAGACGAGCAAGGTTTCCTTTCAGGAAGTAAAACCCAGCACCTGATATTTTTGCTGCACGTTTGAAATCAGCAAGATCACGTTCCACTGCAAGTTGTCCATGTGTCTTCAGCTCAAATGAAAACGTTTTTGGTGTTCCAACGCGTTTTACCTCGATATTTCCATTTTCATCTGCACCATCTGGCACTGACTCATGCAGGATGTTTGGAAGGCGCATACGGTAAAACATCACCTTTTTTGATAACTCCTCCAGTTCTTCCTCAGCGGCTTTAATGTGAGTAGGGAGAGAAGATGCCTCAGAAATGAGATCTTTTGTGTCGAGCCCTTGCTTTTGTGCTGCATTAATCTCACCAGATATTGCATTTCTTCGTCTTCGGAGTTCATTTACTTCCATCTGCATCTTGCGTGAACGTTCATCACACAAAAGCAGATCTTCAAACCACGCTCTCTTTTCAGAATCAGCTCTTCGCGTCAGATCCTGGCGAACAGTATCAGGGTGTGCACGGACAAATTTTATATCTAACATGACTATCATCTGTTACAGGTATTTACAGTATACAGTACAGTTACAGTATAAATATGATAATGAACATAGGTATCATTCTTGTCATGATGCCTTAGGGAGAGACATATAGTACGCACGAAGCAGATATACTCATGTAGTTTTTACTAAAAAAGGAAAACAAAAAAAATATAGAAAATGAAAAAGGAGTATAACATGAAAACATCAGAAAATGAAGAGGAGATAGCAGAAAAACGGCCCATAGATACGACAGGGCTTGGCCTCCACACCAAAGTGCTTCATGCGGGATTCAACCCAGACAGCGTAACTGGAGCGTGTGCACTTCCTATCTACCAGACGAATGCATATCTCTTTCCAAGTGCAGAGGTAGCTGCGGCTCGATTCGAGTTAACAGATCCTGGGTATCTCTATACCAGGCTTGGAAACCCAACAACAGGGGTTCTTGAAGAACGAGTGAGAGCCATTGAAGGGGGGGTCGGTGCTGTTGCATTTAGTTCTGGCATGGCAGCGATCACTGCAGCGATCCTGACATTCACAAGCCCAGGTGATGAGATCATATCTGCACGAACTCTCTATGGGGGCACATATGAGCTTTTTCACTACACTCTTCCAAAGTTTGGAAGAACAACCGTATTTGTTGACACCAACAACCCTGATGCCTTTTTGGAGGCAATTCATGACCGTACAAAAGCCATCTTTGTTGAGTCAATAGGAAATCCATCACTTGATGTTCCTGATTTCTCGCGCATTGCAGAGATTGCTCATCAGGCAGGAATTCCTCTTATTGTTGATAATACCGTTGGTGCTGGACTTGTTGCACCGATTCAATTTGGGGCTGATATTGTCATTCATTCAGCAACAAAGTACATTGGTGGGCATGGAAACTCAATGGGTGGTATTATTGTCGATGCCGGAACGGCGCCATGGACAAATGGTAAGTTCCCAGAGATGTGTAACCCAGATCCAGGGTATCATGGGATGGTATACCCAGAAAGATTTGGAGATGCTGCGTACATCGTCAAAGCACGAGTACATATTCTTCGAGATACTGGTGCATGCATAGCTCCGTTCAATGCATTTATGATAGCAACCGGGTGTGAAACACTTCCTCTTAGAGTGGAAAAACACTGTTCAAATGCACTTGCGATTGCAATGTTCCTTGAAAAGCATCCTGCTGTTGCATCGGTTTCCTACCCTGGACTCTCGTCTCACCCTTCTCATGAGATGGCAAAGAAATATCTTGGTACCTTAGGTGTACGTGGATTTGGAGGTATTGTTGGGGTGCGACTTCGTGGCGGGTATGATGCATGTAAACAGCTGGTTGAGAATACTCGCATCTTTTGTCACCTTGCAAATATTGGTGATGCAAAGAGTCTTATCACACATCCTGCATCCACAACACATCTGCCTTTGTCATCAGAAGAACGTGCAGATTGTGGAGTATTTGATGACTTCGTCAGACTTTCTGTTGGAATTGAAGATGTAGATGATTTAATGAAGGATCTTTCGCAGGCATTTTGGAAGATCAAATAGTTGGGTGAGAAAAATGAGTGTGCGATCACCGTGGATAACAAAGACAGCAATACATCATGTTGATGAGCCATTTAAACTGGAATCTGGGAGAGTTCTTCCAGAATTACACATATCTTATGAAATATATGGGAGAATGAATAAAAATAGAACAAATATCATTCTCGTCTGTCATGCCCTTACAGGGGATGCTCATCTCGCTGGTTACTATGATGGTGCACGAAAACCAGGGTGGTGGGATGTTATCGTTGGTCCAAATAAAACACTGGATACGCAACAGTACTGCATCATCTGTTCAAATGTACTTGGAGGGTGTGCTGGAACCACTGGCCCAGCCTCTATTAATCCAGAGAGTGGACGGGAATATGCAGCAACCTTTCCTGTTATCACTATCGGTGATATGGTTCGAGCACAGCACCTCTTGCTTCGTCACTTGCAGGTATCTCAACTATGTGCCGTTATTGGTGGTTCGATGGGTGGTATGCAGGCGCTGGACTGGGCTGTCCGATACCCAGACATGGTATCAAAGCTCATTCTTCTCGCAACAACAGCGCGATCCACGCCACAACAGATTGCATTTCATGCAATTGGAAGACGTGCGATCCAAGGTGATTCACGTTGGAATAAAGGAGAGTACTATGGAAAAGAACGACCAGATAGAGGTCTTTCTGTAGCTCGGATGATCGGGCATATCACATACCTCAGCGATCATGCCATGGAAGAGAAATTTGGTAGGGAGGTCAAAAACAAGGAACAGGAACCATATGCACTGAATGCAGATTTCCAAGTGGAGAGTTATCTTGATTATCAAGGAAATCAATTCTGTGAGCGATTTGATCCAAACTCATATCTTTATATCACAAAAGCTGTTGATCTCTTTGATCTCACGAAAAATGGTTGCCTTGTCGAGGGTTTGGCCCCCATTACTGCGCGCACACTGGCAGTTGGTATCAGCTCTGATTGGCTGTACCCACCTCAGCAGGTGCGGGAGATTGTAAAAGCGCTTCGGATGAGTGGGACTGATGCTGAATATGCAGAGATTACGTCCAGATATGGCCATGATGCATTTCTGCTTGAGATGGGCCAACTTGATTATCTGATATCAGGTTTCCTTTCTCCAAAACTAGTTTCAGATATTATGTTACAGCCTGTTTCATCGATAAAGGAAGATGACACAATAGAAAAAGCGTGCCAGGTTATGGTTGAAAATACCGCATCTCATCTTCCGGTATTGAATAAGAGCGGTAAAATATCAGGTATTGTTACAAGCTGGGATATCGCAAAAGCGGTTGCATATAATTTCAAAACCCTTGATGAGATTATTACACGTAATGTGCGCACGATTTCGCCAGATGATACCATTCAGGAAGCAGCGCTGCGCATGAAAAAACATGATATCTCTGCACTTGTGGTGAGTCGTGACGAGAAGTTGCTTGGCATTGTGACCAGTGAAGGAGTAAGTGGGTCTATGCGAGTGAATTGCTAAGCGCAAAAAAAGAGATTTTTAAAAACATCCAAGCTGACAATTTTTTATTTTTACACGGTGTTTATCGCAGTATGCACCAATATCCTCAAACGTGATATCATATTTTTCAACGATATCATGGGCCTGAGTGCAGGTGATCTTGTCTGTTATTCCCATTTCATCAAATATCTGTTTTACTGTACCTTCATGTTCCTCAGAGTTGCACATAGCAGTACCATTCGGCGAAGCAATATAAGAGGGTTTTGGGCTTTTCTTACAACAATGAATGGAGTATCGCTACGATCCTTTTACAAAAAAAATCTCTTCACACATTATCATTAAAAATCGTTTCCTGGAGGAATTTATAAGATAACATTAAAAAAAGAACTTCAACGTACATGGATTCACTGGAAAGTCTCTTTTTTAAATGGGGTACCATAAAGCCTATATTTCGAAAAATCATATAAATAACCATGGCCGTCGACAT
>JAITWW010000014.1 GCA_031285085.1 Candidatus Methanofilum arcanum | reverse complement strand
CGAGAACGCTCCTGCAAACGCAGGTGCATCCATGGTCAGCTATGACTTTATGACACCTGTTACGACACTCGATGCACTGAAACATTTCAGGCTGGTGTATGAATCAATGAGACGTGTCACTGAAGCAAGGACTGATCTGCGATATGTAAAGATCTTTGAGTACGTGCCAGGTGCAGTTATTTATGGAGATGGCATGCTTGAGCTTTCAGTAATGACAAATACAGGAAGAACATTTACTTATCGTCAGCAGAGTGAAAATGGGGTATTTATTGTGCCATATGCAACAACCACTGTTTCAGGTGGTGTCACTGCACTTGGACCCTATACAAACACGGTAACTGGAGAAACCTATTCTGTAACTGATGAACAGGTACTGAGTGGAAGTATTGTAAACCCATAAGGTGATGGTATGACAGAGGCTGCAATGTATGGAATGCAAGGAAGCGGTATGGAGCTGCATGTTGGAGATCTCGTGCGATATACGCGAACAGGAACCGTTGGAGAGATCATTTTAATAACAGAAGAAGATGGAGTAATGTTTGCAGAACTTGACTCTACCAATCTGTTATACCGGGTCGATACATTGACCATAGTCTCTCTAAATGCACCTCCTCCTACCAAAAAGGATCCAAGCGATCAAGACCTGAAACGAAAAATTGAAGATGAAATCGAAAAAAATGCTGATAATGCATTCCATGATACAACATTAGAGCTTGATTCAGCATGCGCTGGTGCAGGGTAATCACCTGCATCCATCATCACTATTACTCATGTATAAGTAGCGTGATGCGAAAATTAATAGGGAGGATTACACTTTTGGCTGATGTAACAATTCCAAGCACAAATATAGGAGTGGTAGGACATGTCGATCATGGAAAAACTACCCTTGTACATGCCCTCACCGGTGTGTGGACCGATCGACATAGTGAAGAGATGAAACGAGGTATCTCCATACGGCTTGGATATGCAGATGCAACATTTTATACCTGCCCTTTCTGTAAAGGAGATGACAGAGTCTCTACCCATGAAAAATGTCTATTTTGTGGTGAACGAGGAGAGCCTTTTCGATCAGTGTCTTTTGTAGATGCACCTGGCCATGAAACACTGATGGCAACGATGCTTTCAGGTTCTGCGCTTATGGATGGGGCAATGCTGATTATCTCTGCAAATGAAAAGTGCCCGCAGCCACAGACAAAAGAACATCTGATGGCATTAGAACTGGTTGGAATATCAAATATTGTGATTGTACAAAATAAAATTGATGTTGTAAGTCAAAAAGATGCATTAGCCAATTATAATGATATTCGCGCCTTTGTAAAAGGAACAATCGCAGAAAATGCTCCAATCATTCCTGTATCGGCTCAAAAAAATATTAACATGGGTGCACTTATCTCTGCACTTCATGAGACAATTCCAACATCAGAGCGAGAACCAGAAGCTGATCCTGTGCTTTTTATTGCTCGCTCATTTGATGTAAATAAGCCTGGATGTACATGGCGTGACGTAAAAGGAGGGGTTGTTGGTGGTTCTCTCATTAAAGGTCTGTTCCATGATGGAGAGGAGATAGAGATCCGTCCTGGAATTCAATATCAGGTTGAAAATAAGGTTAAATGGGAACCAATCATTACAAAGGTCACTGATATCTATAAAGGAACAAAAAAAGTATCCATTGCAACACCTGGAGGTCTTGTTGCATTTGGGACAAAGCTTGATCCAGCAATTACAAAGAGTGACATGCTTTCTGGACAGATTGCAGGACATGTTGGGAAACTTCCTCCTATTTGGAATCAAATGTGGTTTTCAGTAAAACTCATGGAGCGTGTGGTTGGTGCTGATGAAGAACAAGAGATTGAGCCACTTAAGCAGCGTGAGCCATTAATGCTCTCAGTTGGGACAGCAGTAACCGTTGGAATCGTGCAAAATACCAGAAAAGGTGCAGTGGAGGTAATGCTTAAGCGACCGGTCTGTGCCGAAATTGGATCTCCAATCGCAATCAGCAGACAAATCGGAGGTAGGTGGCGTCTGATCGGAATGGGAACCCTCGTAGAGTAGTTCTCATTGATACAAATGGATTTCTAAACTGTGGACGCTTTTGTCTGGATATATTTGATGAGGTAACAGCCCTTCTTGGTGCATGTTCTTTTGTTATCATTCCAGAGATTGAAGATGAACTCCGAGGTCTTGGAAGTGGTAATGGAAAGGATGCAGCTGCATCTCGTTTTGCTCTTCAATTGCTTGAGAGATGTGCTGTTCTAGAGCAAGCAAAGGGGTTGTCTGGTTCTGTTGATGACAAGATTGTACTTGCGGCACAGGAACACAGATGCTATGTGGTAACAAATGATCGAGAACTCAAAAAAAGGCTTTTAAATCTGAATATCCCGGTGATTGTTGTGCGCGGTAAAAAGAAACTTGAAGTTATCAGAAGATGAATGGGTAGTTTTATCTCATAGGATTTAAGACTACTTACTAAAATAATTTATATGTGTTTTATTGGGGATATAGATGTATTATAAACTCACAATGGAAGATAAGGTTCGCGTTCCTCCAAATAGAATGGGCGAGGAATTGGAAGATGTTATTATTGATGTACTGCAGGAACAACTTGAAGGAAGTATCGACAAAGAGATCGGTATTTTCATTGCGGTTATCAAAGTAAATGAGATTGGAGAGGGCGAAATGGTACCAGGAGATGGAGCTGTGTACTATGATGTTTTCTTTGAAGGACTTGTATTACGTCTTAGTTTACAGGAAGTTGTTGAGGGAATTATTGTTGAGACGACAAGTTTTGGGGCTTTTGTCAGCCTTGGACCAATTGATGCCATGCTTCATGTCAGTCAGATATCTGACGAATACATCAGTTATGATGAAAAGAATGCGCAGTTAGTATGCCAGGAGTCACATG
>JAITWW010000132.1 GCA_031285085.1 Candidatus Methanofilum arcanum | reverse complement strand
CTGAAGGAATTAATAAAATGAACTTATTAATCCAATATAATTTACGAAGATGCAGTTCTGCGTAACTCCTATTTTGCCATATTCCCGAACACAAATCCCCCGAACAACCATCTGATTTGTGGAACAACCCTGGGACATCGGAGTAGACAAGGTAACCGTGTGACATCGAACCAAAAATCCCCGAACAACCCTTTGACAGGTGTGTGACCAACGGGAGCACACCTGGAGGGTTTTTACTCAATTTTTTTGCAAAAAATTGTTTGCGAAAAATTTCTCCCGAAAAAATTATTCATTATCCATCTTCTGATAATAATACTCACCTGAAGATTTCTGGTCTCGATCCAGATATGAACCCGGCTTATTAATCCGAGGACGTCCACTTTTATCACGCCGAAATGTTACATCAAGATCTGACAAAAATCGGTTCATACCTTCCCGCATCCTAAATGGACCTTTTGCTGTACCAAACTGACCTGGCACGCCATCAAATACGAAAAGCCGTTCACTAATCATATCAATGACATAGATATCATGATCAATAACGAGAATTGATGCCTCACGCCCTTCAACATGCTGCTGGAAGATCTTTGTTAACTTCACACGCTGTTCTACATCAAGGTGTGCACTTGGCTCATCAAGAATGTATAAATCTGCATTTTGTGAGAGACATGATGCGATCGCAACTCGTTGCAGTTCTCCTCCTGAAAGTGTATTGATGGGGTTTTGTAAGATCGAGGTCAGTGACAGCGGCTCAATGATATCATGCATATACCTTGGTGAATCAAATCGGTTCGTAATCTGGCGCAGATGAAACTCAACCGTATCTGATGTATCTCCTTTTACATACTGAGGCTTATATGCAACCTTTACACTTGTTTCCATCTCCCCAGAGTCTGGTTTTTCTACCCCTGCAAGCAGCTTTGCAAGGGTTGATTTTCCAATTCCATTTGCTCCAACAATGCCAATGACTTCCCCTGCTTTGATACTTCCACCTGCAACTTCAAGTGTAAATGCTGGAAATGTTTTCTTCATTTCAGGGATGGAGATGAGTTCATTGTGAACCTTTGTACTCTCGTGAACCTTAATATCAAATGTAACAGAGTAATCTCTGAACCTGACATTCTCCTCAACAAGAAATCCCTCAAGATATTGATTAATCCCGACCCGTACCCCTTTTGGTCTGGTAATGATACCAAACACAGATGGCTTTCCATATGCAATATGCACGGTATCAGCAAGCATATCCAGGATAGCAAGGTCATGCTCTACAATTACAATGGGCTTCTCTTCTGCAAGCTCTCGAATAACCGCTGCTGCTGCCATTCGCTGATGAATATCTAAAAATGGCGTGATCTCATCAAGGAAGTAAAAATCTGCTTTTCGTGCAAGTGCTGCCGTAAGGGCAATGCGCTGCAGCTCACCTCCGGACAGGGTATCAATCTCACGATTCAGGATAGTTCCAAGTGAAAGCTTCTCAATATAGTCTGCAAGTTTTCCTCTCTCATCTGTTGTTTTTAAGAGATCGATGACCTGCCCTTTAAACACTTTTGGAATAAAATCAATATTTTGAGGCTTTATTGAAACCTTAATGGCATTTGCAGAGACATCTTTGAGATAATCATAGAGTTCCGTACCTGTGTACCTCTTCATTATCTGTTCCCAGTCTGCTACCTCATCAAAGATACCAAGGTTTGGAATCAGATTCCCTGAGAGAATTTGCACACTTGTAGACTTTCCAATTCCATTTGCTCCGAGAATTCCTGTTACTTTTCCTTCGACAGGAACTGCTATTCCATACAGTACAAAGCTATTTGGCCCGTATCGGTGTGTTGGATACTCTAATTCTTCTGGGAGTGAAATAATATCTATTGCTTCAAATGGGCATTTTTTGATGCAAATTCCACACCCAACACACATCTCTTCTGAGATAAAAGCCTTTTTTTCTTCGTCAAGGATGACGGTCTCGTCTCCTGTTCGAACGCGTGGACAATAGATAATACACTCTGTTCCACATTTGCGGGAGTTACATTTTTCTCGATGAACAACAGCAATTCGCATATATTCTCCAAAATAATAGATCTTCGTAAATAGGAGGGTTATTGACGGTTATGGTACCGTCATGATACTTGCCGTCGCATTGATAGCGGTCTCAAGGGCACTTTCCTGAAATGTACCTGACAAGAACATTGTCCAGGTTATGAGCCAAAAACCAAATGTCATGAATCCTTGATACACCCAGTCTTTCTTTTGAAGTGTCGTGTAATCAATACGAAGCAACATAAAAATGTGTTTTTGCATGAAAATGCTGGCGATCATAATTAAAATAGAAAGGAATGCAAAGTCAGATGACCCCTGAGTTCCAATGAAACCTTTTTCAAAGTAAAAACAAATGAGCCCTGCAAGAACACCTGCACCGATGGCAATAAAGGTTCGTTTGAGAATGAGGAAATATTCGTCCTTTTTCTTTTCAGCTTCTTGTGCAGCTTTTTTTTCTTTTGAACTGATATCCAGTTCTGTTAGTTCAGTTAGCTCTATTGGACTCGTTTCCTCACTTGGTTGTATGGCCTCTGTGAGCTCGATATTCTGTGCAGGTTCAGTGGGTGAAGTCATGGATTTGGCTTTCGCATCACGTCTCACACTATTATATTTTTTTTTTGTCATGAGATTCAGTTCTTTACATATTTGTATGGTAAGGTTTATGTACCTTACAGATGATTGCGCCAAGGCTTGCTTTATCTATCATGTTTTTACGGGCTTTGCACTTCATCTGTACATTCTTCTGCTTTGTTTTTCAGGCATCAGAGAGCTGTTGCAATGATTCATCCTGACGTTTCTCTATTTTTCTCGCAGTCATCAAATGCAAACTTCATCATGCGTTCTTTGATGATGAGCTGTTCATGCAGTGCCTGCATACGCAGATGTGTTCTGATCATGAGGAGGCATAGTGTACGATCACTGGTGAGGCTTAGTCTTTGCAAAGATGTTGATATTGAGTTTTGGTGCGAGAATCCCTGCTGCACATACTGCAACAATACCAGTTATGGACTCTGTTTGGCGTATCCCTCTCAGAAGACTCTTTGCTTTTGAATTGAGTTGGATTCGCCACCTCCCTGTCCTCGTCATCAGCTGAAAGGCGAGAGGGTGTATCACATTTTCTGGGGAAAGAAAATAGAGAATGTTTTGTTTTTTGAAAGATTCGAACTATGTAATTGATACGAGAACCAAAATAATGAGCCCTTCTACTCATATCTTCATGGTAGCACATCAGTCGGAAAATATGCTGCATGAGAACAACAATGATTTCCATTGGCTCTACCCCAAAACTCGTGATGCTCCCAAGGCGAGAATATTTTGTTTTGCCACCGGGAGGCCTCATTTGTCAATCAGCCGTGGTAGGCGGCCTCCAGCGCAGCAAGGTCCAGCTTCTGCATCTGAAACATTGCGTCGTAGACCCGCTCCACCTTGGCCGGGTCCGGGTCGGCCAGCATGTTGTTCAGCTCCGTGGGCACAATTTGCCAGGAGAGACCGAATCTGTCGGTGAGCCAGCCGCAATTGAGGGGCTGGCCCTTTTCCATGAAGGCGTCCCACAGACGGTTGATCTCCTCCTGGGTATCGCAACTCACCATCAGCGAGGTGGCGGGGGTTAATTTGAAGAACGAGCCGCCGTTGATAGCGATGTACTCCTGCCCGTCCAGGACGAATTCCACCGACAGCACCGAGCCCTCGGGTATGCTGGAGGCAGCCGCGCTGGACGCCCCATGGCGGGTGATGCGCTTGAGAAAGGAATTGTGGAACAGGGAGACGTAAAAATGGGCGGCCTCCTCGGCCTGGGTGTCGTACCACAGGTTCAGGACGATTTTCTGCATGAGAGGGTCCTCTTTATTATTGAGCCCCTACCAGCAAAATAAGGCGATTCACCTGTTCCGCTTGGTGGGGCTTTTATTTGTTCTATTTGTTCAGTCAGCTCTACTGGATTTGTTTCCTCACTTGGTTGTATGGCCTTCGTGAACTTCGTATCCTGTGCAGGCTCAGTGGGTGAAGTCATGGATTTGGCTTTCGTATCACATCCCGCAGTATGAAGTTTTTTTTGTTATGAGATTTAGCTCTTAATCTATTTGTATGCTAAGATTTATGCACCTTACAGATGATTGAGCCAAGACCTTCTTTATGTATCATTCCTTTACGGCCTTCGCACCTCATCTGTACATTCTTTTGCTTCGTTCTTCAAGGGTATCAGAGAGCTGTCGCAATGACTCATCCTGACGCTTTTCCATTTTTCTCGCAAAATCATCAAATGCAAACCTCATCATGCGTTCTTTGATGATGAGCTGTTCATGCAGTGCCTGCATACGCAGATGTGTTCTGATCATGAGTAGGCATAGTGCTACGATCAAGATGGTGAAGCTTATCTGCGCAAAGATGTTGATATTGAGTTTTGATGCGAGAATTCCTGCTGCACACACTGCAACAATGCTGGTTATAGACTCTGGAAGAAGAGGTGGGATCTTCATGTATTTAGATACTCATAACAAATATATGGGGTTGCCGTATAGGTTTGATCAATATGCGTTCATCAAGTTCTCTCTCAAAATCAGTCTTATCTTCTCTCCCTTCATTGATACCACTTTTTGCTATGCCATTTTTACTCTTTGCAACTGCAGTGCTTGCTGTTTTTCTTGCAACACCAATGATAGATGCAGGCTTTGTAGCGTTTGAAGACTCTTCTTCTCTTACAAACTCCGTTTTTTTTATTGTAATGCTGCTTTTCTTTACTGGGATCCTTCTTTTTCTCATTCGTTATAGGTTACAGTCCATTATTCGCCTTATCATACTGGCAAGTCTGTTTCTATCATATATCTATGTTTTTTCAGCAATTCTCACCTTTTTTGATCTCTCTCTCTTTTTTGTTACGGTTCTTGGAACGGTGTTAGCAGGATTTGCAACAGTACTGCTCTTTCGTTTTCCTGAATGGTATGTTATTGATGTGCTTGGCGTCTTGCTTGCTGGCGGCATTGCATCGATCTTTGGTATCTCACTTGAACCACTTCCCGTCATTCTTCTTCTTGTCATCCTTGCAGTCTATGATGCCATCTCCGTATACCGAACAAAACACATGCTTACCCTTGCAGATACTGTTATGCAGCAAAAAATTCCGATTATGGTTATTGTTCCAAAAAAACGGAGTTATTCCTTTATAAAAGAAAAGTTTGAATCCATCAAAACAAAAGATGATGAAATAGGAGATACTTTTTCATCCCCAACATCGCATCTCGCCACAGATAATTCATCAAATGAATCAACGCATACACATGATCGCGCTGCTTACCTTATGGGGCTTGGGGACCTCATCATGCCAACGGTACTTGTTGTATCTGCTGCGGTATTTGTTCCAGGTGGAGGAGTTGGTATATTTAGTTTGTGTAGTTTAACGACCCTTATTGGCTCTTTGATTGGATTATGTTTTTTGATGTTTTTTGTACAGAGAGGATCAGCCCATGCAGGCCTTCCTCCCCTAAATGGTGGAGCAATTATTGGTTTTCTTATTGGAATGATACTCATATATATCTTTTGAGATATCATTCAAAATCGTACATTTTCATCTTTTTCAAAACGAGAATTCTTTTTTAAAATTGTTTATCTCTCTTTGTTTCTGTTAATAATCTCATTTTTTTCTTTTTTTATTTTCATGTCATTGAATAAATAAGTGAGTATTTGTATTATCCATATGACTAATCAATAACGTTTATATTTTTGAATGCTAATCAATATATATGAAATATGGTCTCCTTACTGATCGTCAAAAAGAAGTTTTGCGATATCGTAAAGCAGGATACACTCAACAGCAGATTGCTGAGCTGATTCAGACATCAAAAGCAAATGTGTGCACTATTGAGAAGTCTGCATATGAAAATGTAAAGCGAGCTCGAGAGACGATTGAGTTTATTCATACCCTCGATGCCAGGCATCTCTGTTCAATCGAACGTGGTACTGATCTCATCGCAGCTGCTGAAAATATCTTTGATGAAGCTGGAAAAATGAATATTAAGGTTATTTATAATACCCTAGAGGTCTGTGACCGCATAAAAGAACAGGTTCCTGATTCGTTTCGTGGTCGTAAACTCCGAGCAGATATTGAAGTATATATAAAAGATAATGGGGATCTTTATTTCGAATAAATCATTGTAATGACTTTATATTTTGTTTCTTGCACTCATTATGTTTTAAAAACTCAATAATTTGTTCAGGAAGGGCAGAAAGAGACCACTGCACCTGATCTCCAGTTTTCAAATTTTTTACTGTTACTATATCCTCCTCCACCTCTTTCTTTCCAATAATAATAGCTGCATCTGCTATTTTTCCTGCATTTTTCATCTGAGCTGAAAATGATCTGCCAGTCAGATCCAGATCCACACATATTCCAAGCATGCGAAGCATTGCTGCTGTACGCACTGCTGCATCACGTGTTTGTGGAAGATAGATAATTGATATCTGTGGACGAGGGGTTATAATCTGGGTGTTTGATAATGCAACCATTATTCGATCAAATCCAATTGCAAATCCAACAGATGGCGTATCCTCTCCTCCAAAGAGATGAGCAAGACGGTATGCTCCACCACCCATGATCTGATTCTCTGCCCCAAGCCCTTCTGCAAATGCTTCAAAGACAACCCCAACATAGTAGTCTAATCCGCGTGCAATTGCAGGAGAGAGTTCATATGCTACCCCTGCGGCATCAAGGATCTGACACATCTCTTCAATACGTTCTCGCTGTGGAATATCGCCAATAATTGCGAATATCTCCGGAAGTGTCGTTGCTTTGGTCAGAGCAAGGAGGGGTTTTACAAGATGCTCATGCCCGTTCTCGGTAAGGAGCATTGCAGCCTTATCTGAGTCACGCTTGTCAAGTGCCTGTCGTACTGCGGCCTGTACCTCAGCTGATGTCTCTGAGAGAAGCGTACGCATGCATGCCAGATCTCCGATCTTGAGGGTGAAGGTAACACCTGCTGCTTTGAGCAGCTCATATGCAAGCATGATAATCTCGGCATCAGCAAGTGCAGAGTCTGCATCGATTAACTCTGCACCGAACTGCCAGAACTGGCGATATCTTCCTTTCTGTGGTCGTTCGTATCTGAAGCAGTCTCCAAAATAGCACCATTTGACTGGTTTTACAAGAGATCTACCCTCATTTACATACATGCGAAGCACGGGCGCGGTAAGCTCTGGACGTAAAGAGATCGATCTATTGCCTTTGTCTTCAAATGCGTACATCTCAGAGATAATGCCTTCACCTGATCGAATAGTAAAGAGTTCTGTCTCTTCAAAGGCAGGAGTTGCGACTTCCCGATATCCAAATGTTCTCGCACACTCTCGAAGGCGCGTCTCAATCTCACGGCGTGCTTCCATTTCATCAGGAAGCATATCTCGTGTTCCACGTGGTTTTGTGAGTATTTTTGTGGACATTCGTGTTCCTATTGTTCTGGTTATTTTTTATCCTTTTTTTTCAGTGTATCTAACTCTTTTTTGAGGGGATTTGAGCTTCTTGGTGTTTTTCCTGAGAATCGTTCCCAACTACTTTGGTTTGTAAATGCGCTCTCACGTTCTACTTTTCCTTGTATATAAAGCCCGATTAAAACACATGCAAGGCCCAAGATATCATAGTTTGGGTACAGATATACCATGCCTGCCCCCCATATTGAGAGCGCAGTACATCCAATTCCATACATTGCTGCTTTTCGATATCCAAGAAAAGAGGTTCTGAGGTAGATTCGACAGTCTCGTAGCCACAGTATGATGACTACGATGAGCCCAAATAAGGCAATGTAAAAGAAGTAATGAATCATAAAAAGTATTATTTGTGACTGCAGTAATAGATAGCTACTGATACAAAAAAGAGATCTATGAATCAATATACATCTGAAAAACTACAAGGTATACACGGTACATCTGTTAAACGGGCGTTTTACATTGGCCGATTTCAACCTCTTCATAATGGTCATGTAATGGTCATTAACATGTTGTGCGAGCAGGCTGATGAGATTATTATTGGCATTGGCAGCGCCCAAAAGAGTCATACCCAAGTTGATCCTTTCACTGCGGGTGAGCGTGTTCTGATGATTACTCGCACCCTTGTGGCAAGTAATATCCACAAGATGTGGTATGTCATTCCTATTGAGGATCTTCAGAGAAATGCTCTGTGGGTCTCTCATATTCGTGCGATGACTCCTCCTTTTGATCAGGTGTATTCTAGCAATGCTCTTGTCACGCGGCTGTTTTTCGAAGCTGGTGTGGATATCTGCTCACCAATTATGCATGAGCGAGACTCGCTGAGTGGAACTGAGATTCGAAGGCGCATCTGTACAAATGGTTCCTGGGAAGATCTTGTTCCCTATGAGGTTGTTCAGGTTATCAAAGAGGTTGATGGAGTTTCACGTCTTCAAGATCTGATGCTTGATGATGTAGACATATCTGAACGTGCAAATATGCACCATTCCTAGTTTTTTTGCTCTCTTGTACCTCTGCTTTTTCATTACAACAACATATATCCAAGAATCGGCAGGGTGATGAGACAGAGAATTGTTGAGAGAAATACGCCTTTTGATGCTGCTTCCACATCACCTCCGTACTCCTGAGCCATAAAGACGGTATTTGCGGCAACAGGCATCGCACTCAGCAACACAGGAACCCCAAGTAGAAGAGGGTCTGATATAAATGGACGCAGGATGAAAAACACAGTACAGGGGATCACCAGGAGTCGTACTGCAGAGATCACATACATCTTGCTATCACGAAATGCTGATGAAACTGACATTGATGCGATCATTGCTCCAATGACAACCATTGCAAGTGGTGAGGTCACCGATCCAAGCGTATCAAATGCAGTGCTGATAGGATAGGGTATCACGACTCCGGTAAGGAAGAAACAGAGTCCAACAAGTGATGCAGTGAGTCCTGGGCTCATTATATCTCGAAAAGAAACTGTTCCACTCCCTTTTTTGATCAAATATACCCCTAAAGAGAATGCAAGCAAGCCAAATGGAATATTCACAAGTGTTACATAAAATGCAGACTCAGCGCCATACAATGCGGCGCATATTGGATACCCCATAAACCCAAGGTTTGAAAACAGCACCATATAGCGATGGACGCCACAGTTTTCACGTGGAATATGGAGTAGATAGGGTAATACAACTGCAATGAGACATGATACCGCATAGATAACTGCCTCAATCAAGAATATCGCTATCGTATCACTCATTCTCTCAGCAGAGAGAGGCACTTGCATACTCATGAGAATAAGGCATGGCAGGGTGATATTGAGGACGATGGAGGATAGTACTGGAATCCATTCCCGCTTTATGCCTCCCATATGAAATGCAAAAAAGCCAATTGCTATCAGTATGAATAAGATGCTGATACTACTGAAAACGAGTTGGATCTCCATAATCATCCAAGCAAATGTTCGCTCAAAAAACCACTTTTAGGGATAACAGCAAATCTTCATCCAATACACCCTCTTATTACTGAGGAATCAGGATGGGTGGGATGGGTGACAAAGCTCGAAGTGATGGATGAGTCTTGGTAACTCCCATTCTCTTTTCCCTTATCCCTTTACCCGCCTTCCAGCGGCGTCACGATGATACTCTCCAAACTCATCCCCAAGCTCATACGCATAAAACACAGGACCATCAGTGCATACCCGATACCCATGGGGATCCATGCAACACGAACCGCAGACCCCTGCCCCACATTTCATATATCGATGTATGCTGAACTGAACTCTGTTTACAACTCCACATGCTTCAAAGGCAAGGTATGCATTTTTCATCATCATCTCTGGTCCACATACACAGATAGCATCAAATGAATCTGGATCTGATAAGGCGATGAGTTCGGTTACAAATCCATGGTGCCCATATGTTCCATTATCTGTCGCTGCTTTGATGGTAACTGCTGGATTACTCATAAGCTCATTCAAATAGAGCAGCTCACTTTGATCCCTTCCTCCAATCAAGTATAGGGCTTCATCACAATTTGATGCGATCATTCGAAGTGGGGCAAGTCCTACCCCTCCACCAACACAGAGAACTCTTTTTGCAAGAGAAAAACCATTTCCAAATGGTCCTCGAATTCCAATCTTTTCCCCGACTTTCATACTGGAAAGAGCCATGGTTGCGTCTCCAATGGCTTGTACAGAGATCGCATCTGGTGCAGAGAGAGCCATGGGAACTTCATCTATGCCAGGGATCCATACCATCACAAACTGGCCTGGCTTTGCCGCGTATCGATGATTAAAAATAAGTGTTGTGACTGATGGCGTCTCTTGTTTTACTTCCTGTATTGTGACGATATCAGAGAGAAGTTTAGACATGAGCACCTCCAACGATAAGAGCAGCATCTATCCCCATATCGGGATCATTCTCTTCTGAGACATACAGCTCTGATACAATATCGTTAAAAATAGTCACAGATTCAAGAACTGCACTTCCAATCTCCACTGCGGATGCACCAGCAAGCATCATCTCACGCACGTCATCAGCAGATGATATACCTCCACATCCAATAATTGGTATGGAACAAGCTGCATGTAGTTCAAACACACAACGAAGTGCGATAGGAAAGATAGCAGGACCTGAAAGCCCGCCGATGCCATGTCCAAGCACTGGCCTTTGAAGAGGTATTGAGATACGAAGCGCTTTTACGGTATTGATTGCGACAAGTGCAGCTGCTCCTCCCTGTTCTGCGGCTAGACCAATTGCACAGATATCTGTTACATTTGGTGTCAGCTTTACCCATACCGGTTTTCCAAGTGCTGCAACTGCTCGCGTACATGCATGTACAAGCTCAGGATTTGACCCAATCTGTGCTCCATATCCTTCTGCATGGGGGCAACTGACATTGAGTTCAAATGCACAGGCTCTATCCAAAAACCAGGAGGCAACCTCTGCAAACTCACCTGGATTACCACCAAAGATACTGATGATTACGGGTTCTCCTGTTAAATCTTTGAGTTCTTGCACAAACTCCTTGGATGGATTTGGAAGCCCCATCGCATTGAGAACTCCTCCTTCCATCTGATAAAAACACGGACCTGCATGTCCCTCTCTTGGCTCTGGACCGATTGATTTTGTTACCACCCCACCCGCTCCAAGGCGTAATATGCGTGCAAGAGATGAACCACATGTTCCAAGCACTCCAGCGGCAAGAATGAGATGGTTTCGAAGTGGAACCCCTCCGATCACGAGATTGGAAGGCCTTTGCAGGAAAAAATGTGATGTGTTTGAATCTGTAGGCAAATTATATTGTGTGGGATGCATGCATTTTAACTCTTTTATTTCCTTTTTCCATATTTTTTATGAGATTGTTGTCATGTATCTGAATGATCTGATCAGTGTTATTTCACATCTGCTTGACTGTAACTGCATTTCCTTTTGTATCATCGAGATCTATATCTGGTGTAGTAGGATTAGATTGCTTATCATCTGAGGCGTTCCCATTTCCCTGTTCTGGGATAATAAATCTCACCTGCTCTGTTTTTGTCTCACCATACTGTGATGTGATGATCAGTTGTACTGTATACTCTCCTGTTTCATTATATGTATGTACTGGATTTTGCTCTTTGGATGTCCTTCCATCTCCAAAGTACCACTGCCAGGTCGCAATTGGACCATAACTGCGATCAAGGAATGAAACAGTGAATGGTTTTTTCGCATCGATAAGGGTAATTGCGAAATCTACATCGATTGGTGGAGTGTAAATGAGAAGTTTCTGGGATAGTTGCTTCTCTTGAACTGCATCAGCGACTGTGAGTGTGACATTCATCTCTCCTGCCATATTATATGAATGTTTTATATTTTGTCCTGTTCCAGTTTTTCCATCTCCGAACTCCCAGTTCCAGGTCTTTGCCTCTCCATCTCCAATAAATGTGACTGTCATTGGATCTTGATAATCGATCTCATAGGTAAATGTTGCATCAAGTGGTGGTAGCTCAAGGTTGACTTCGATTGAACCAAAGCCAGTCTGTTCGTAGGCATCTATTGCGGTAACTGATACCATATACGTTCCAAGTGTTTCATAGGTATGCACAGGGTTCTGTTCTGTAGATGTCCGTCCATCTCCAAACTCCCATAACCAGCTTACATCTCCTGCCTCTGGTGATACCATAGCTTCACATGTTATTTTAGACACTTCCATTGTGCTACATGTGATCTTTGGGACAGGTGGATCTGGAAGTGAAAACACCGTAATGAAACCAGAACTACGATCCATTGTTCCATCATACCCAGTGACCATGAGGGAGACTGGATATTTTCCTGCTTTTTTGTATGTATGCTCTACTATTGCTTCTCCTGACTCTGTTTTATCTCCAAAACTCCATACTCTTTCTTTTATGCTACCAGTAGAGATATCAATAAATGTTACGGTGAGGGGAACCATGCCTGTGAATGGTTCGACGGTAAATACAGCATGTGGAGGTATCAATTGACTGGGAGATACTGGTTCTTCTTCACTTCCTTCTGTGCTACTCTCAGGTGATGCATAGAACAGAGAATCAAGTTGGGTGGTGATGGGCGTCTCTTCCAGAAGGGGAGTTGGTTCAGGTGTGATGGTTGATGTTACACTTTGAATTGCTTTCTCTCTCTCTTCTACATCTTTTTCTTGATTATGAGTATTATCTAACTTCTCATCCAAAATAGGGGTGTTTTCATATGGATTTCCAAAAACAAGGGAGGAAACATCGTTTCTTTCTTGAAGTTTTGGTTCTGACACGAAAATATACCCTACCCGTGTGATTGTATCTGTTCCTTTTGGGCCTGAAATGGTAAGTGTTACCGAATAATATCCAGGATCATTGTACTGATGCATTGGATCTTTTTGACGTGAGCTCATACTATCTCCAAAATCCCACATCCATGTGTTCACATCACCATCAGATGTATCAGTAAATAACACGGTTAATGGTGCTGTACCCTCCTGTGGAGTTCCAAAGAATGACGATGTAAGTGATGCGTAGAGCTCCAGATCCATTTGTGTTGTGGTGAGCTCTTGTGTTTCTTCAGGAATAGGATCCGGTGTGATGGTTGGTGTTCTGGTTGGAGTTGCTTCTTCTTGTGTCTCCTCCTCTTCTATTTCTTTTTCACTTCTCTCTGCACTACTCCCAAATAATGCATAGAGCTCCGGATCCATTTGCGTTATGATGAGTTCTTGTGTTTCTTCAGGAATAGGATCCAGTGTGATGGTTGGTGTTCCTGTTGGAGTTTCTTGTGTCTCCTCCTCTTCTATTTCTTTTTCACTTCTCTCTGCACTACTTCCAAATAATGCATAGAGCTCCGGATCCGTTTGCGTTATGATGAGCTCTTGTGTTTCTTCAGGAATAGGATTCGGTGTGCTGGTTGGTGTTCCTGTTGGAATTGTTTCTTCTGGTGTCTCCTCCTCTTCTATTTCTTTTTCACTTCCCTCTGCACTACTTCCAAATGATGCATAGAGTGCCGGATCCATTTGTGTTGTAATGAGCTCTTGTGTCTCTTCAGGAATAGGATCTGGTGTGCTGGTTGGAGTTGTTTTTTCTTCTTGATTATGAGCGCGATCGAACTTATTGCCTACTAGGAGATCATTTTCATGCTGATCTCCAAAAGAAAGAGCTGCGCTGTCTTCTCC
>JAITWW010000119.1 GCA_031285085.1 Candidatus Methanofilum arcanum | reverse complement strand
CCATAGCAGTTGTGTTACACCCGGTCTCATCCCGAACCCGGCAGTTAAGACAACTCACGTAGGTATTTGTACTGAGGTACGAGAGTCCTTGGGAATATATCTTCGCTGCTGTTTTGAAGTCGATACGTCTCTTTTATATTCTATCTGTGTGTATTTCTTGTCAGAGTACATTTTTCTATGATGTATGAGAACCAGAGGTTTACGCTTACGTACTGATACTGCTTTCAAAAAAGAAGGGAATTAGCATCCCTTACAGTCAATACCTGACTGATAATGGAACTCTTTTACAAACTGGGTAATGCTACTGGATACCGTCGTGGTATCGATCGTGGTGAAAGTTGCGGCAAGCTCGTCATAATGCTCAAGGTGAGCGATGATCTGTGGTTTTGTCATGACATTACCGAAAAATTCTTAGTACCTGTGGAATCATGAATAGTATGACGAAAATATCAAACATTACCCTCACTCAACAACCAAGTTTTCATTGCTTGACAATCCGCAAAACAATAAACTTCATGATGGAGTTTTTGGACTTTGTGAGCTATTCGTTTGATAAAATCCCAAAACATTTGGATAGCCTGAATGAACTGCCGGGAGATGCGCCGATTATCTGCTTTCATAATGTGGATTTAGAAAACCTTGATGTGGAGATTGGCTTTCCCGTTGCAACACCTTTGAGTGGCAAAGACGATATAACCGCGAAAACAATTCCCTCGCTAAAGGTTGTATCCGCGATTGATTTAGGTCCGTATGAAAAGCAAGAGGCCACACTTGAAGCATTATTTACCTGGATACAGAGCAATGGCTACGAAATGCAAGGTGAAATATATTATCAATATCTGAACGATACTGAGCGTCCAGAGAATGAATTGCTTACAAAAATAATTATACCTATAAAATAAACGGAGTGAAAAGAGCAGCTAAATGCCGCTCTACATTATCTTTATCAAAGTAACAAAAGAATAGAAGAAAATGTACAACATGAGAGGAATCAACCCCCAAACATCGTTATAATGTCTGTAAATCCAGGATTCTGCTCACTTTTGTGCAATTTCTATATCAACTTATACAACTGCTTTTACATCATCTTCAACCGTGCCGATTCCTCGTATGTTATACGTATCTATGAGCACTTGCAGAACATTTGGTGAGACAAATGCCGGAAGCGTAGGCCCGAGAATGATGTTCTTTACCCCAAGTGAAAGCAGACACAACAATACAAGAACTGCTTTCTGCTCGTACCATGCGATATCATATGAGATCGGAAGTGAGTTAATATCAGTATTAAATGCCTTTGCAAGCTCCATTGCAATGACAACCAGCGAGTACGAGTCATTACACTGTCCTGCATCAAGTACTCTTGGGATACCTCCGATATCTCCAAGATTTAGATCATTGTACCGGTACTTTGCACAACCAGCGGTTAGAATAATCGTGTCCTGAGGCAACTTTTTTGCAATCTCTCTGTAGTACTCACGTTCTTTATGTCTTCCATCACATCCAGCCATGACAATAAAGCGCTTCACTGCACCGGATTTTACTGCACTTACAACAGTATCTGCAATACGAAGCACGGTATCATGTCCATATCCGGTAATAAGACTGGAATTTGCACTATCTAGGAATGTTGGTGGCTGGCATTTCTTTGCCTGTTCAATCACCCCTGAAAAATCCTTACTTCCATCTGGTTTTACTGGAATATGTGCAACACCAGGAAAACCTACTTCATTTGCTGTGTAGATCCTTGGGATATATGAATCAGCAGGAGGCACGATACAGTTTGTTGTGACAACAATTGGACCATTAAACTTCTGAAACTCTGTCTTCTGGTGGGGCCATGATCCTCCGTAATGCCCAATTAGATGAGAATATGCAGCCAGCTTTGGATATCCATGAGCAGGTAGCATCTCACCATGTGTATAAACATCAACACCTGCATCTTTTGACTGCTCAAGCAGCTGATGCATGTCATGCATATCATGACCTGTGATCAAAATACCTGGACGTGTTCCAACGGTTCTTGACACAATTGCTGCTTTTGGATGACCAAATGTTTCGGTGTGAGCCTTGTCAAGCAGTGCGAGCGTAGTAACGCCAACTGATCCACACTCCTGTACCAGTTCGATAAGAGCCGTGATTGAGCTCTCAGTAAGTGTTGCATACAATGCCTTTTGTATAAATGCTGGAATTGCAGAATCCTCATATCCAAGTGCAAGGCAGTGAGTATAGTACGCAGCCATACCCTTGAGTCCATACAAAATTATCTCATGCAGGGAGCGGAGATCTGGATCAGAATCTGCAAGCACTCCAATGGTGTGTACAACATCTTGACCCTCCTCTGGCATGTATGTGGCGGCTGGGGGTGGATTTTTCGGAAGCGGAAGGCCATCCCGGATTGCGATTCCTTCTGCAATCATCTTGCGGATGGCATCAGGATCAAAGTTGACATTTGTCAGGGTCATGAAGAGGGCCTGAGCAATAAATGTGCTTATCTTTGGATCCACTGTGTTTTTCTGAATGTGGGGAATATTTCTTGCAGCAATCCCTTTTACGATATACACGAGTGTATCCTGGAGATCAGAGACTTCTGAGACCTTTCCACACATTCCAAGCTTATCGCATGCGACACCTTTTGCTGTTTCTTCACATTGAT
>JAITWW010000012.1 GCA_031285085.1 Candidatus Methanofilum arcanum | reverse complement strand
GAGAGGGATCAAACTGCCGTTCTTTCTGCGGCCCGCTTGTCACTCGCGTCGAAAATCCGCCCCTACTACTGGGCTATCCAAGACGAAAATATCCAGCCATGCGACATCAAATACGCACCTGAGCAACCATTCGACGGGTATGCGACCAACGGAAGCATACCTCAAGTGCTTTTACTCAATTTTTTCGCAAAAAATTGCTCGCCAGGCACGGCGAGGATGCGCCTCCCTTGAAGCCATCCTCCTTCGTCGGATGACTAAAGAGGCATTAAACTGCCGTTCTTTCTGCGGCCCGCTTGTCACTCGCGTCGAAAATCCGCCCCTACTACTGGGCTATCCAAGACGAAAATATCCAGCCATGCGACATCAAAGACGCACTTGGACAACCGTGTGGCGGGTATGCGACCAACGGAAGCATACCCGGAGTGGTTTTACTAGATTTTTTCCAAAAAATCTACGCGGACAAACTCCTCTTCCTTTCCAAGTGGCATTGTTGCATCAATTCCCATCTTTGCATTTAAGCCATCTCCAATACGAGACGGATCAAGTGAAGAACCACGAACACCAGATATAATCATAAGATCCTGATCTGCACGGACACGAGTTGCAATTGCAAACTCAACATCATGTGGATCATGAATCATAATATCTGGATCTACAATGACAACATGCTTCAGAGACGTATGTGCTGCAAATGTAGCCATAATGGCGTTTTTTCCATCTCCATCAGTTCGTTTCTTAATCTGAACAACCGCATGCAAATACCCAGCTCCCCCACGGGTAAGCACGACATCAACCACTTCTGTCACCTGAGCTACCGAACGATAGATCAAAGGCTCATATGGGGCACCCATAAGCAGCTTATGCTCAGAACCCGCAGGCACGATACCATGATAGATAGGATCCTCCTTCATCCACATACCAGTAAGCTCTATCCCGTGTTGCATGCGAATTGGATCATATGTTCCGGTAATATCTACAAATGGACCCTCTGAAAACAACTCTGGTCCAATGAAACCCTCTAAAATAATCTCCGCATCAGGCACACGAACACCATTTGAAAGCGCTCGAACGGTAATCGTACCACCAAGGAGCTCAGCTGCAAAAGAAAGCTCCTTTCCGAGTGGCACCCGAGAGCAGGCTGCATACAAAACAAGAGGATGAAGACCAATAGCAACAGCTACCGGCAAACGCTCACCTGCTTTCAGTGCAGAAGAGAGCAAGGAATGGGTATGACGACCCTCAACAAGCCGTGCAATCAGTCTTTCTTTTCCATCAACAAGCATACGATGCACAGACGCATTCAGAGCACCTCCATACTCTGAAAAAACAACGCCTGCTGTGATATAACGACCAGCATCACCTGGAAAATGCCTCATAATAGGAAGTGCATCCAGATCCACCTTACCACAAACAAGAGGCTCTCCTTCTCTGATCTCCCCCTGATAAGAACAACCTGCAAGATGAGATACCAGATCCTCCTCTGAAACCATCACCGCATCAGCAAGTGAGGCACGTGTTGCAAGCAGATTCATCACCACCCGATGCTTCCCTCCATTTGCATCATCTACAGACTCAAACAGCAAGATCTCATCAGTCTCCACAGAGCGTTTTGGGACCTCATACTCTGAAGAGAATGGTTCAGGGATATGAGTAACTCTCCCTTTTTCTTCCATTAATTTCAGAAATCCACGAAATGTACTTGTATCACTATCCATCTGTTATCTCTCTCATTCTATCTCATACTCATGCATCTGTTCTACTCCACTCCGGTCCAACGCAGATTCAGATCATGATTGATATACAGGATATCCAATACCCGAGCAATAATAGTATCCACAAGATCGAGAATCGTATCTGGATTCATATAAAATGGAGGCGATGCAGGAAGAAGAACCGCACCTGCATCATGTGCACTCAGCATATTTTTCATATGTACTCGTGACAGTGGAGTTTCACGAACAACTAAGACAAGTGGGCGCCTTTCTTTGAGACACACATCTGCTGCTCGTGTCATGAGTCCAGATGCATACCCTGTTGCAACTGCTGAAAGTGTCTTCATACTACATGGAATAATCACCATGCCACTATGCACAAATGAACCACTTGCAACCGGTGCAAACAGATCATCAGGAGCATATCGAAACACCGCATTTTCTTTGAAATTTGGAAATATCACATGCTCATGCTCTGCGATTGCTTTGGCAGTATCTGTGATAATGAGATGGACCTCAACAGGAGGGTAAACCTCATGAAGAACCTCAATAAGCCTCTTGGCATAGATAGAACCACTTGCACCAGAAACGCCAACAACAACTCGCCGCGTTTGCTCACTCATCCTCTACTATCCCCTACGAGCTTATAACTATTCAGACTCATACCCATGCAAACAATTCATTCCATCCATCGTTTTAGAAACTTTTTTCGGAGTTTACGAGAGAACAAAGGATAAAACCCAGTTCTTTTTCCAGAAATAATACCACCAGTTGTAATTGCCGTTCGAATATCAATGTTATCTGGAACTGCAAATGTCACTGCTCCGACCTCAAAAAGATAATGTGCATCGCTTCCGCACACCATCGCACAGTTATTTCGCTGTGCATATGCCTGTGCCTTTGTATTGATAGATGCAAACATGGCTCGCCCATTCAAGACCTCGATCGCATCAAACCTCCCTGCTTCCTGATCAGTAGGCAGAATTGCCTTTCGAAAAGGATCAAAAGGATGAGGAACAATAACAACCCCATTTTGGGATCTTATTCTGAAAAAAACCTCATCAAAAGGACCAGGGGGAATCTCTTCTGTGAGGAAAAGTCCAATAACCTCACCTCTATCAGTTGTAATCTCCTCTCCAGGGATAATCTCAAAGGATGGAGGTGCAATCTTTTGCATTTCAAAAACACCAGCCATGGTATCATGATCAGTAACCGCAATACCATCTAATCCAACTGAGATCGCCTGAGCAATGAGCTCAGCTGGTTTCATAGATCCACATGGAGAAAAAAAGGTATGGGTGTGCAGATCATATCTCCGCACAGAACCCCTGGAGATCTTCATGCGCACTAAACCGTTGGTATGGGTGCTATAATATAGCTTCCTTTCTCTTCACTAAAGGCACACACATTTTTGAGAGGATCATAACATATTCCATTGCAACGCTCTTCCCGGAGTTTACAGAGGGCCTGCTCTTCAGTTACTTTATCAACAACGCATCTATGTAATCCAGATGCATAGCAGACACCATTGCAGTTCTCTTCACGTGCTTTGCATAGAAGTGTGGTCTCACTGACACTGTCATATGCACAATTATAGCGAGCTGGGTTATAGCATTGGCCATTACATGATTTATCACTAATTTTACACAAGTTACAGTCATCAAGTGTAAGATCGTCAACACAGGCATATGCTGCAGAGTTATAGCACTCACCCATATAGGCCTTCAACCCTTTCTTACAAAGAGTATACACCCCATCAAGAACATCATCAGCAAGACACTGATGAGAGAGGGTATTAAAGCACTGTCCATTGCAGCTTCCTCCCTGTGACATCAAACAGATACTTGGTTCCTCAGTAACGATGTCAGTAAAGCACTTGTATCGTGCTGGATTATAACACTCACCATCACAGCTTGCTGTATCGCGGGCTTTACAGACATTCTTCTCATTTGATATCTGATCTATCACACATCTATGGGTCAAGGGATTATAACACTCACCATTACATAATTCCATTTCCTCTTCACAAACCACTCCCTCATCAGAAGAAGAAGCAGAAACAAATGCAGCGAATCCTGTAATGATAAGGGCAATAAAGACTACGGTTCCATAGGAAAGCCATTTTCTCATGAATATCATAGAGTGATATTAGGTTAAAACTCTTTTCTCATACATCCCTGCATTCATGAGAGCATATGACTGTACATGCAAGAACCGCAAAAACAGAAGTGATAGGTGTATGATCACAGTTGCGATACCATGGCAGAGAGAATGGTATGATGAAGATAATTATTGTTCTGACAGAGAAAAAAAGTGGTTATGTAATATCACACATAAAACTCCATGCCATTACCCACAGTGGTGCACGCACTACTTCGGTACTGCAATTGTTAGAATATATCTTCCTTTCTCTTCACTAAAGGTACAATCATTCTTCAAAGGATTGTAACACATGCCAGCACAACTCTCCTCACGAGCCTTGCACACAACCTGCTCTTCTGTGATAATGTCAACAGTACAGGAATGAGTTGTAGGTGAGTAACAAACACCATTACAGCTTTCTTCACGTGCCTTGCACAGAGTTGTTGTATCACTAATACTGTCATATGCACATCCATAGCGATTCTTGTTATAGCACTCGCCATTGCATGCCCGTTCACCAATTTTACAGAGTGTACAGTCCTCACTCATCTCATCAGGAACGCAGGCATAGTATCCTG
>JAITWW010000084.1 GCA_031285085.1 Candidatus Methanofilum arcanum | reverse complement strand
GTGCTCGTTTATCTGGAAGAAGATCTGCATCAGTAAGAACAGCGCTGAACCAAAGAAGATTTCCATATTCAGGGTTCGTAAGTAGGTAGTTTCGAGTAATAACTCCAAGACCAGCCAATTCAGCCGCATGTTTCAGTGATATATGGCCATATTGCTTTCCTTCTATGTATTTACCCCCTACGCTGCTTATCGCTTTTGCTTTATACCCATTCCCTTTTATTTGCTTTGCGACGATGTTTGCCATGTTCGTCATTTTTGCTATCATTGCTTTGCGAGTTTCAGTATAGTCAACTGTATTCTGTAAGGATCCTTGTGGAAATGGAACCCCCAAAACAATCACAGAGAGGCAACCTTCCAAATTATCAGAAGGTTTAAACCCATCTGGCGCTAAATCGAAATCTTTTGAAGCGGCTATACCAACTACACTCGCTCCTGCATCCATTCCATATTTTTTTGCAATGAAACTGTTCATCTCGGTTTTCATCATCATTTCATTCCCATTTCACGATATTTATTACAAATTTATTTATAAATTATACAAGAATAATAAGATAAATTATCTGCGCTCGTTCACCTTACCGCAGAACCACCACATCAAAGGTGAAGATGTGGTATATCTTTCTAAAGCATCTATAGAATAATCGAGCAATCTGCAAAAAAACGTGAAATAGTTTTCATTGCACTTTTGAAGGCTAACTGGAATCAGTAGATGGCGGAAGTTATTATTATATCAGAAAAGGACAGTGATAAAAGATACGACAGACCACTATGTATAAGTATCAGAAGATTTGATGGATTGAAAAATGAAAACTTTTACTGAGCCAAAAGACGATAATTCCCATAGTATCTCAAGTGATCTGGAACAGCGAGAAGAACAAGATAGAGAAGAGGATGCCAAAGGTAATTATATGACTTCAGGAGTGGTCATAGGCATGTGCCTTCTTTCGAACGCTTCAAAAACCATTAGAATCTCCTTAATCTCCAGACATACTGCTTGTAGATGTTCGTAATAGATCTGGTGCTTTTTTTTGGTATGTTTGCTGTACTGTGAAACCCCAGAAAACAGATGTACGTCCCTCCTAAACAACCAGAGTTTATAAATAATATCCTCACAAAAGTGTAAAGACCAGTATTTTGTACTGAGTGTGGATTATCGATGACAACAGTATATGATGTTCCTGCTGACAAGCTCATTCCAAAGGTTGCAGCGGAATTGAAAGAAAAAGAAGAGATTACACCACCAGCGTGGGCAGCATTTGCAAAGACCGGCGCCCACAAAGAGATGCCTCCGGAAGATCCGGACTGGTGGTATGTCCGTACAGCAGCTGTGCTTCGGCGAATATATGTTGACGGACCAGTAGGTGTTGAGAGAATGCGTTCAGTATATGGAGGAAAAAAAGACCGAGGCTCAAAACCATCAAAAAAGGTAAAGGGCAGCGGTTCAATCCTCCGCAAATCCCTGCAGCAACTTGAAGCCGCAGGGTATGTGCGTCATGGTAGAGATGGGCGCAGCGTTACCCCGCAAGGGGCTTCCTTCCTTGATGGAATTGCTCATTCGATTGCCACAGATCAGAACTGAATGAATAGACAAAAGATATCTTTCGATATCACAACCATTGCTTTGAGGTGACGCAATGTCAGAAGATGAGTTAGCAGCTATACGGGCTAAAAAAATGGCAGAGATGCAACAGCAGGCTGCCTATCAGGAAGACGAAGTACGACGGCGGGAGCAGGAGAACGCACAGATTCACATGCTTCTCATGCAAATACTTGAACCTGAAGCCCGGGAGCGGCTTAATACTATTCGCCTGACGAAGCCCGATTTTGCTCGTGGGATTGAGCAGCAGCTGATCTCACTCGCCCAAAACGGGCGTCTTCAGTCTAAAATCACTGATACCCAGTTCAAAGCTATCTTACAGCAGATAACTCCCGAGCGGCGCGATATAAACATCCGCCGTAAGTGAGTGATGAAACAAACAGCAGGAGTACTGTTTTCAGGCGGAAAAGACAGTTCTCTTGCGGCACTGCTGTTATCCAAGCATTATACCGTAGAACTCAATACCTTTGTCTTTGACCCGGCTGCATCAGTTGCAGCAGTAAAGGAGGCAGCAGACGCATTAGGGTTTATTCATCACATCCGAGTAATCGGAGGTGCTGTGTTAGATCGGCTAACACAGCAGATTATTTCTGATGGATATCCTAATCATGCAATCAATGCTGCTCATCTTGCTGCAATTGAACACCTTTCAAAAGAATATAAGGTCATTGGAGATGGAACAAGGCATGGAGATCGTGTTCCTATGCTTTCTCCATCAGAGGTGTCCAGGCTCTATGATCGAGATGGATGCACCTATGTGCGACCCCTTCTTGGGTTTCCAAAGCCAGCCATTGAGTATCTTTGCAGTCGGTACTTAACCGTTACCTATGGTGAGACCGGAACAATTGAAAACGGAGATTATGAACGTGAGATCCACAGCCGCCTGATGGATCTTAAGATTGATGTCTCAGGGCTCTTTCCCAAGCATCACATGCAGTCTCTGGTAACAGCTTCGAGCTTTCTAGTATCAGATGCAAAGGATCAAGAGAGGATCAATAAATCATGAGTAAACTTTCAAAATGCCGAAAGATTCGGCTGTCTAAAAAAACCGCTCAAAACCGTCGTGTTCCACAGTGGGTTATGGTAAAAACAAATAGAAAAGTAGCAAATCACCCCATGCGACGAAACTGGCGCCGTAGCACGCTAAAGGTCTAGAGTTAGGGTATTGTTTAAGAATTTAGGAGAAAACACATGGTAGATATTTTAAAGGAACAGATCTACACCATCCCTCTGCGTTCAGTAAAGCGTGCTCCTCGGTGGAAGCGAAGTAAGACCGCAATGACTGATATTCGGGCATATCTTGTTCAGCACATGAAATGTGAATCTGATGAAGTAAAACTCGATCCTTCCATAAACGAGCGTATCTGGGAACGTGGCAGTGAAAAACCTCCATCCCGCATCCGTATTCGTGCCATGAAGATGGAAGATGGAGTAGTTCAAGCAGACTTAGTTGAGGAGTGAGATGGATCGTACTGTCTCCTTAGCAGGCGATCAGAATATTGGCGTATTCGTACGTGCATTTGAAGATATTGCATTCGTGCCAACATCAGCGCCAGACGAGTTTACAGAGATAATACGCGATGCGTTGGATGTCGATCCTGTGAAGATAGATATCCACCAAAGCTCTATTATTGGATCCCTTCTCTGTGGAAATAGTCATGGCCTCGTAGTTACGAGTCTCATTCAAGATCATGAACTTGATATCTTGTGTGAGTATCGAGATGTTTTGCTTTTGGAGGGTGGGATGAATGCAGCAGGCAATATTATTCTTGCAAATGATTTTTGTGCAGCAGTCCACCCCGAGATGGAAAAAGAAGCAATAGAAGAGATTAGTGCCTTTCTTCATGTTCCCGTCACTCCACTTACCCTTGGAGGTGTCAAAACCGTTGGAATGGCAGGAGTTTCGACAAATTGCGGTATTATCGTGAGTCCTCGTGCAACACCACATGAGATCAGTGCCATTGAAAAACTATCAGATCTCCCTGTTGGAAAGGGATCTATTAATATGGGTGTATCTATGGTTGGAACTGGACTTATTGCAAATAGCAAAGGTTATGTGGCAGGAAGGGCAACAAGCGGATACGAGCTTGGGAGAATTGAAGATATTTTGAGGAGTGAATAAAATGGAGTTACAAAAATATAAAGTTGATGGAACATATTTTGAGAAGGACTACTGGAAGCCATACAGCAAAGTTATCTCAGCACCAAATGAGAAGCTGGCGTATGAACGTATATATCAAACAATTGGAAGTAAACACCGCCTGAAACGCCAGTATATCAAGATTGATTCTGTAACTGTTCAGGAGTAAGGATTCATGTCACCCGTTGATCCAAAAGAAGTTGAAACCCTTCAGAGTTATTTAAACTCATATGCAGAGCAGGCGCAGATCTATTCACGCCAACTTGGGGTTATAGAGGACGGAATTCGAGAGGGCGTGGGAGCGGTTGAGACGCTGCATGCTATCCAGAGTTCAGAGGATGGCGAGGTGCTTATGGTTATTGGTGGTGGCGCGAGTATGAGATTTCGCGTCATTGATCCAGACTCCGTGCTTATGACTATTGGTGCAGGCATCGTTGTTGAAAAGGGAAATGAAGCAGCGGTTGATTATCTCAAAGAGCGAATTACTGAGATGGAAGCCTCATCAAAGAATTTAACTGAGATTTTGACGCGTATTGATACACAGATGGGTGATATATCAAAACGTCTTGAACAGCTCTATGCTCAAGCTCGAAGTGAACAACAAGCTGCTCCAGATGGGAACTAGCTTGAAGAATTATCTCTTTATATTGGATCAATTCTAGAGTAGAGCGAGAAAGAATTACTACTATTGCTTATTATCATTCCTACCACCGCTCATTCATCACCATCTCCCACATCTCCCACCATCCATTAGTGTTTTTATGTTTAAAGGACTCAAAGAGCGCCTAAAGGCGGTCAAAGATAATTTAGGTTTTCACGTTGAAGAGATTGCAGACCAGCAGGATCTTGGGATCTCAACACGTGATACCCTATCAGCACCTGATCTTGCTTCTGTATCCACGAAATCCATAGATAGAAAGAACATTTTTAGTGGAGCTGATCAGAAAAACAAGGGTGCTGCATTAGATGCCAAGGAAGGAGTAGATGATGATGAGAGTCTGATCCATGAGTCACCATCACCCGTACCTCTGTCTTTCGATATAGATGAAGATGAAGCTCTGGAGAAAAAAGAGCTTCCTTCAAAGGCTGAGAGTGGCGCAAAGGTAGGAATTGGAAGCAAAATTAAGGCATTCGTTGTTTCGAGGGAGTTTATCATTGATCAAAAGCAGATCGATGTGCCTCTCTTTGATCTTGAGATGGCATTGCTTGAAAATGATGTAGCCCTTAGCGCGGTTGATGAGATTATCTCTTCAATTCGTACTGATTTAACTGGTTCAAGTCGGAAAATGGGTACTTCTGTTGATGATGTCATTACGAATTCTCTAAAAAACGCCATGCTCCGTGTGCTTGGGGAGCGGTTTGATCTCCTTGCATTTATTGCAGAGCGAGAGAAGCCCGTAAAAATTATTTTTGTGGGTGTAAATGGAACAGGAAAGACAACATCGATCGCAAAACTTGCATCTTATTTAACAAAGCAGGGACTGAGTGTGGTGATTGGAGCAGGGGATACGTTTCGTGCTGGAGCGATTGAGCAGATTGATGTGCATGCAAAGCGACTGGGGCTGAAGGTTGTTCAGCACCAGGAAGGTTCTGATCCAACTGCTGTCTTGTACGATACGACTGAGTATGCAAGGGCTCATCATATTGATGTGGTTCTTGGTGATACCGCAGGCCGGTTTCATAATCGGGTAAATCTGATGAATCAACTTGAGAAGATTCGCCGTGTTATTCAGCCGGATCTGATTATCTATGTTGATGAGGCAGTTGCAGGGAATGATGCCGTTGTTCGAGCTGAGGAGTTCGAACGGAGTGTGGGGCTGGACGGCGTTATTCTCACAAAGGTTGATATGGATCCAAGGGGGGGAGCTGCTCTTTCGATTGCCCATGCTGTTGGAAAGCCCTTGATTTTTATTGGGGTTGGGCAAGGGTATGATGATCTGATCCCTTTTTCCCCTGAGCAGGTGGTTGAAGATCTGCTTGGTGAGGAAGCGGAGGTTCTGTAATGTTGCAAAATCTCTCTACAAATCTCAAGGATGCAATGCGTAAGCTTGCAGGGAAGACGGTTATTGACCGTGCTACGGTTGAGGAGTTGGTGAAAGATCTCCAACGTGCCTTGATTCAGGCTGATGTCAATGTGAAGCAGGTGATGCAGCTTTCTCAGGATATTAAGCGCCGATCTCTTGAAGAGGAGTTACCAAAAGGGGTGCATGCACGTGATCATGTGCTGCGTATTGTGTATGAGGAGTTGGTTGCTCTTGTGGGAGAGCCAGTAAAGATCGATCTGGAGCGTCAGATTATCTTAATGGCAGGTCTTCAGGGTTCAGGAAAGACGACCACAACTGCAAAGATAGCCCGTTTTTTCCAGAAGAAGGGAATGAAGGTTGGTATTATCTGTGCAGATACGTTTCGACCTGGTGCATATAAGCAGGTAAAGACACTCGCAGATAAGATTCATGTGCCATGTTTTGGGGATCCAAATGAGCCTGATGCGCGTGTTATTGTCCAAAAAGGCTTGAAAGAGTTTTCTCACGGGACCGATATTTTAATTATCGATACCCAAGGCCGTCATGCACTAGAAGATGAGTTGATTCAGGAGATTATTGATCTTAATCAGATGGCAGATGCAACTCATCGCTGGTTAGTGATTGATGCTGCAATTGGGCAAAAGGCTCGTGAGCAGGCACGTGCATTTCATGAGGCTATCAGTATTGATGGTGTCATTATCACGAAGATGGATGGTACTGCAAAGGGTGGTGGTGCTTTATCAGCGGTTGCAGAGACAGAGAGTGGCATCATCTTTGTGGGAAGTGGAGAGACAATCGATGATCTTGAGTGGTTTGATCCTGATGGTTTTATCTCCCGCTTGCTTGGGATGGGAGATTTAAGGGCACTTTTTGAGCGAGTTCAGGAGACGATCGATTTTGAGGAGGTTGATGTCGATGCCATGCTTGCAGGAAAGTTTTCGCTTCGTGATATGTATACCCAACTTGAGGCGGTGAATAAGATGGGGCCACTGAAGCAGGTGATGAATATGCTTCCTCTTGGGAGTATGGGCATGGATGTTCCTGATGAGGTGATGGATAGTACTGCTGGAAAGATGACACAGTACAAGATCATCATGAACTCAATGACTTCAGCAGAGCTTGATGATCCTACGGTTTTAAGTGGTGCGCGGGTGCAACGTATCGCGATTGGTGCAGGGGTTCGTGTCGAGGAGGTGCGGGAGTTGTTGAAGTATTATAAGATGATGAAGAAGGCTTTTAAAGGGATGCGTGGGGGAGATAAGGCTCTGCAAAAGTTGATGAAGAAATTCCCAAAAATGGACCTTGATTTGTAAAATTACTTTTTTTTATGGTTTCTTTTATTGTTGTTTCACATACCGCAACATGTGATCCCCATTTTTCTCTTAATGATCTTTGTGGGGGAGCAGGAAGGGTGGATCTGCTTGCAAGGGCTATTCAGGCGTCTCTTTGTGTTTCACATGGGATTCGTCAAGATGTTGTCTGTTATCTTGTATTTTGTTCTGATCCTCGCGGGAGGATTATTCGATTTAGTGGTTCTGATCTTCGGCGGTTTAATCCTGATGAAAGGAGTACAGCGGCTCTGATAAAGAAAGCGCTTGCGATTCCTGCTGGTTCTCTTTTTCGTGAGGCAAGTCCGGGTGTTTCTATTCGAGTGGGTGGTCTTTCTGAGTTGCTTGCTATGGAAGGAGAGAAGAGACATGTTGCGATTTTAGATGAGCATGGGAGTGATATTCGAGCATGTGATGATCTGTGCTGTAATCTCTATGTTCTTTCAGATCATCAGAATTTTAGTGAGCAGGAGATGCAGGTGCTTGCTGAATATGAGCCGGTGTATCTGTCTCTTGGTCCAACCGTGCTGCATGCAGATCATGCGATTGTTCTTTTGCATAATGAGCGGGATCGGTGGATGCATGGATGAGTTTGCAGAGTTGTTTTTTACAAAATCCCCCCATTCATGAAAATATGCAGAGATTTTTCTTGTTTTTCTTGTAATTGTTGATTTTCAGGTGAGGGAGACAAAATGCTATCTCATTTATCCTTGTAGCATCTATTATTCAAGAGATAAATTATGGAGATTGAATTTGACGATATTATTACCATCAGTTTCATTGAGCGCTGTGATGGAGAGGTTGTAGATACAAATATCAAAGAGATTGCAAGAGAAAGTGGTATCTATGACGAAAAAAAAGATTATATTCCTTTTGTTACTCGTGTAGGTGGTGACGACTTTCCAGAAGCTTTCTACGATGAAATTACTGGAAAGGAGGTTGGTGCAAAAGGAACGATAATCCTCCCTCCTGAAAAGGCATATGGAGAGCGAAACAACGAAAAGATTCATTCTGTACATAAAAAGGATTTGAAGACGGTTCCAAAGATTGGTGAAATTATCTCAGAACCAGATTATGGAGATGGAGTAGTTGTCAACAAGATTGGGTCCCAATTTATTATTGATTTCAACCATAAATTCGCAGGAAAAGACATTGAGTATGAGTATGAGGTTCACGAGAGAATCACAGATCCAGCTGAGCAGTTCTTTCGTTTACTAGATCGTTTCCTTGAGCGCGAGTACGACGCTTCATTCGAAGATGAAGTTGGTACTATCAGTGTTACAATCTCTGCAGAGCAGATATTTTCGTGGAATGTGCAAAGAGTGTTTCTCGCAGTAGAACTGCTTGACAAGCATCCATCACTTGATTCTCTTGAGTTCCATGAAGAATATGAGAATGTCATTTTTACGAAGGAGTGGGATGAAGATGATGTTGAAATTGAAGTTGATGCTAATGTTGAATCAGAAGGAATTAAAGATGGCGATCTCATTGTCTTCAGCTTTATCGAACGTTTTAATGGAAAAATTGTCAACACAAATATCGAAGATCTTGCAAGAAATAATAACGTCTATGACGAGGATTACGAATATGTCCCAGATATCGCAATTATAGGTTTGGAAAATATTTCAGCTCCATTGGAGAGGGAGTTTATTGGAAAAGAAGTTGGTGCAAAGGGAACTGTAATTCTTCCTCCAGAGGAGGCATATGGGCTTCGAAGCAAAGAGGAGATTCGCACAATAAACCGAAAGGAGGTTGCAGAGGATACAATGATAGGTAGTTGTATTTATCATGATGAATACGGGAGTGGGCTTGTTTTCGATAAGATTGGAAAGCGCTTTATTGTTGATTTTAATCATCCTCTCGCAGGGAAAGAGATTGAGTACGAGTATGAAATTTTTGAAAGAGTTACAGAACCAGCTGAGCAGTTCTATCGCCTGCTGCGCAATCTAGCACCAAAGAACTACAAGGCTTCATTTGAGGATGGAAAAGGAACCATTCGTCTGGATGTACCTGTAATAGTCATAGATGAATGGAATGTAAAAAAGATCAATATGATAATGTCACTATTTAAAAGTCTTTCATTCCTCCAGACTCTGGAGATTTACGAGAAATTTCTGTTTTCTCTTTCCTGGGACCAATTTGGCTCGTTTCCAGATGACGATGACTTGCCTTTAGATGATAATGAATTTGATGATGACTCATAAAAATGAGCTATTAGCTCGTTTTTCACTCACTTGGCCATCCTCACATCTTGTTTTTATTC
>JAITWW010000061.1 GCA_031285085.1 Candidatus Methanofilum arcanum | reverse complement strand
TTAAAAGCAGTCGCACGAGTTTGTATAGTAGTCTGATATAACCATCATTGAGAAATACATGAACCATATACTTGATTGGAATGAGATATGGAAGCTTGGACATAGTATTGCCCTTCCTTCATCAGATCCATGGGAAGCACGTGCTGAACACTTTGAACGACATACAAAGACCCTCTCATGGATCTGATGAAGGTGGAGTGATACTATGCCCAAGTTTCCATATCTCATTCCAGTCGATTATATGGTTCATATATTTCTCACTAATGAATGTAGCAGACTACTATACAAACTCGTGCGACTGCTTATGATATTCTTGCCTCACCTACGAGGCATTCAATAGGCAGGCACAAATTGTTACAAAAAAGGATTGTGAAGTATCAAAAGCTTCATTCACTTACTGTGTCTTCGCTTGAAACTGAGTCACTACTTTCGTTACTTCCGGTGTCACATTCGACACCATCACATTCGTCATTTTCTGTAACGAAATTAAAAAGCATAGGCAATGCAGCCATAGCAGGGGTTGGAGAAGGGATTATTGGAGTTGCAGTGCATACTCCACTGCCATCGTCACTATAGCCTGGTGGGCATGTTACAGGATTTTCAGTAGAAGTGTAGTAGCATCTATCACCTTCTCGCTTCTGACCATCTGGGCAGGTGGGTTTGAAATCAGCAACAGTCAACGGCAAGGCGATATTACGCCAGGTAACGAAGGCGCAAAAGGAGAATTTTGAGATATTCGACATCTATTTACTTGATGTGGATAAATCAATTCATGCTCCAAAAAAGAGAGGAAGAAAGCCAAAGCTAAAACCTACATCTAAAGAGGCCTAAGTTTACTTGACACAGGGAGAGCTCGAACTGCAGGTCGAGCTGTTCCGAAACATAGGTTAAAATCTTAGCGGGAATTTTGGTTATATTTTCTGTAGATTTTTTTGAAAGAAGGAATATATGACAACACTGATAAGATGTATACATGACCACAACAAGCGTTATGCGTGTTTCTCAAGAAAAGTTTGAAAGAGTAATTGATGATAAAATTGTTGAAGGATGGAACATCAAAGCACAAGGAGAACGTGTTACCGTCCTTGAAAAACCAGGGGGCTGGGGGTCTTTGTTAGGGCATCTTGTTGTATTTGTGTGTACGTTCTGGTGGGCATTTTTTATAGGAAATGCAGCATATGCTTTATTTACTCATTTCTATCTGGATAAGCAAGAATTATATATTAAAGTAGATGAATAAAATACCCATCAGACTTGACTGAGAAAAAGAAGGTTGTGCATCTTCTTGGTGTAGTCAATGCATATGTTTAGAGTCACCTTCGCTGCTGAGACAGCCAGTGTCTTGCTATGAACTCACGAATCAGCATCACTGCGACCGCAGCAGTCTGTCCCTGGTCAGCTCCGGTTACTTCAACATAATCAAAGGCAACTGATTGAGGTGCAAATGCGGCAATTACAGATTTAATATCTGTAGGTGTAAGGCCAAATGGCTCAGGGGTTCCTACAGCAGGGGTGAGACAGCAGTCAATAACATCTGCATCAATAGAGAGATAAACAGCGTCATTTTTTACGATGCTGCGTATCTGCTCAATAATGGAAGAGATGCCCTGATTCAATACGGTTTTTGCATCGTAGAGATAGAGGTGTTTTCGTGCATACTCAAACTGATCTTGCTCTCCACTTCGACCCCCGATAATGATAACACGATTATCAAGCATCTCAGCTGCACGCTTGCTTGTACATCCATGATTAAATCGTGTTCCCCGATACTCCTCTCTTAGATCAAGATGGGCATCGCATACCACATACCAAATCGGCTTCACCGCAGAGAGTGTGCCAATGGTCAGTGAGTGTTCACCTCCAATCATGATGGGGATCTTTCCATCACGGATGGTTTGTGCTGTGTACTCAGTTATCTCCACAACTGCTCGGTCAGCAATGACGGGGAGTTCAATATCTCCACCATCATAAATGGGGATATCTGATATCTCTACATCATGTTCAGGAAGATAAAACTCAAAATTCCATGACATCTCTCGAATGATACCAGGACCACTGCGAGTTCCTGGGCGAAATGATGTCGTTGCATCAAAGGGAGCTCCAAAAACAACATATGAAGCATCTTGGTAACTCCATTCACAGCCTGCAAATGAGTAAGAACGGTGTACTCCTGGGAAATGTGACGTGCGATAGTACATATATTGAGATGAATTGAGATGAAAATCTTAGTCTATTTTTCTCTTGCCCATTGATTCAATATACGTTATCTCGCTTCCAACACTGATTTTTTCCATAGCTTCATCAGAAACATTGATCTCAAAGTTTTCAAAATCTGCAAGATCCATCAGCTGAACAGAGTTTCCAGATGTTGAGATAACTTGAGCGTTTTTTCGTTCCACAAGAGGAATATATGTTTTTGCAGAGACTGGTTGAACAATAGACCGTTTCATTCCATCAAAGATCCCAACTGCATCAATACGTGACTTTGCAGCTCCATGTTTTCCAGGTTTGGAGGTTGCAATCGAGAGAATTTTACAGGGTTCTTCTTCAATAAGGACATATCTTCCTTCTTTTAACTTTCCAACTTCAGTTTGTTCTTTCATTGTATTCACGCTTAATATTACAGGTACTATATGTTCCAGACGGTAAATAAATACACCGTAAGGTTAAACCAATCAGCACACCTATGCAGATCAATGGATTTTTTCGCTTATTGTACAAAGATATCGCATGAAATCGCCATTGCCATCGATCCATATATAGGATCCAAAGATGGAGGAAAAAATGTAGGAATGGGAGCAGATGGCACTCCTACAACATTTCTCGACAAGTTGGCAGAGGAGATTGTGCTGAAAAATCTTCATGAGCTTGAAGCAAATGTCATCGTGATAAGCGAAGAGGCAGGTATTGTGGAGATTACACCTGGTGCACAGGACATTATCTATCTCGATCCTCTTGATGGAACATTCAATGCCATAGCAAATATTCCAATATATTCATTATCTATGGCGTATTGCTCAGAGGGAAAACTCACCAAGGGTTTTGTCTCAAACCTTGCAACAGGGGAGATATTTATGGCAGAGAAAGGGAAAGGTGCAACAAAGGATGGAAAGCCCATAATTCCCTCTTCTGTATCAAATCTGCGTGACGCATCATGTGCACTGTATATAAATCTAAAAGATAGTAAACTGGATCGATTTTTACCAATTATTTCTTCAGTGAGACGAACCAGACACCTTGGTTCATCAGCTCTTGAACTTGCATATGTTGCAGCAGGGAGTCTTGATGCATATGTAGATACTCGAAATAGAGTTCGTATTATTGATGTAGCTGCAGGAATTCTTCTATGTGAAGAGGCTGGAGGGGTTGTTTCGGCTCCTCATGGAGCACCATTATCATTGCCTGATTCCATCCAGACTGGTATTTCGCTGATTGCATCAAACAGTCACTTATATGAAAAAATTCTCTCGCTGATCAATCAAAAGAATGGGGAGAAGTGATTCATGGCAAATATACTCCTTGTCAGTAAAAACGTGCAAAGCTGTGAGAACTACATGAAAGCACTTGCTGAAGAGCTACAACAGCTTGGTCATCATGTCATCTTTCATGAGAATAACAGATATGACGAAGGAGAAAATAGCACATGTAACGAAGCCCTGTTCTCTCCGTTATTTACAAAACAAACAGCTCCTGATTATGTTGTGGTTGGTGGTGGTGATGGGACTGTTCTTCTTACTGTTAGTCGTATGCCCATCCAAGTTCCTCTTGTTGGCATAAATTTTGGAGAGGTTGGATTTCTCGCAGATCTTTCCCCTGGTACAGCTTCTTCGTTTCTGCATTCTTTTCTTGAAAAAACAGATCCTAAAATCAATACACGTATGCGAATCCGCTTTGATGTAAACGGCACATATGTAGGAACCGCTCTTAATGAAGCGGTAATTATAACGGATAGACCATCAAAGATGTTGAAGATCGCAGTCTGTATTGATGGAGTACGGGCAGAAGAGTTCAGAGCTGATGGGTTGATAGTGAGTACTCCAACTGGATCAACTGCATATGCAATGAGTGGTGGAGGGCCAATCGTAGATCCTCGCCTTGAAGTTTTCATTATGGTTCCAATGGCACCATTTATCCTCACAAATCGACCACATCTCATACAGACAGAGCGCAATGTCAACATTATGTTAGTCGAAGAAAGACCAGCAAGTCTGGTTATTGATGGGCAAAGTACCATTACACTTACATGTGACTGCACCATCACGATAGAAAAGTCACCAGAGCCAGCACTGTTCATAGATGCTGGAGAGAATTTTTTCGAAAAGGTAACTAGAAAACTAAGGCATTTGTAAAATTACGAAAATATTTCTCCTTATGCACGAAACTAAAACATATGTCATCGAAGGACCAGTACGCACACTACAGTTCAATCCTGCGGGAGTTCCTCCATCTTGGAGGTTCTCCTGTGGCAATTGGATTTGCTCATGATGCAAAGGATATTCCAGAAGGTTTTGAAGAGTTATCTGAAAATATGCGCCACTGTCAGATGGTAGGCCTCGCAAGAGATGAAGAAAGATCATTTTTTGCAAGACGAGAGGTGCATAGTTGTGCAGGAGGAGCATGGTCACTTGGGCTTGCTCCACTGACAAAGTCACTAGAAAGTGGTGAATTTTATTTCAAACTAGGCAAGTTTGAGAGTGCTTCATCGTGCAAGCGAACAATTGCCAATGTTCCAGCACTAGCATCTGGGTCGGTGCATGCAACCATGTATGCACCTCTTGGTTCTGCACCTTTTGCACCGGCAGTTGTTGTGCTCACTGCCGAGCCTGCATTTATGTTAAAACTTGCTCAAGCATATCTTTTCAAGTTTGGAGGGAGAATTGAGTCAAGTTTTGCAGGCATTCAATCAGTATGTGCAGATGCAGCCACGTTCCCATATATGAGTGGGAAGGTAAATATCTCACTTGGATGTGACGGATCACGAAAATTTTCATCTATCGCGAAAGAATACATGGTTGCAGGTATGCCATTTGAAGTAGTATCTGAGATAGTGGCGGCACTTCCTGTTGTATGTGGTGCACCAGGGTCTTCAACTCCTTTATGAAAATACTATTGTCTACACAAGAAACAGGGTTTATGGTACAAAGAATGCAAAACTCTCCTTTTTTTGCGATACTTTTTGCAGTGCTTATTGGATCCATTTTATTTTTTTCACTACTCACGTCTGTAACACAAGCCAATGAGATAACACTTGAAGAGCTGGCTTCCCCAGATACAGGGGAAGAGTGGTTTTTAGTTGGAAATGTCTTTCTTGATGTGGGAGAGTACGAAGATGCAATTGGATCATGGCATAATGCAATGATTTTAGATCCATCATATACGGCGGATGCATGGTACAATATCGGGCTTGCATATGCTCATGCAGAGCTGTATCTAGATGCTATTCTTGCATGGGGAAAGAGTATTGAGTACAATCCATCATTTGCAGCTTCCTATGATAATATAGCAACCGCGTACTTACTCCTTGGAATGCCAAAAGAAGCCCTGATGACATATGATACCGCTATTGCAATAGATCCAACAGAAGAAAAATACAGAATGGATCGAGTTATTTTTATAGAAAATTTAAAAAATAGCGTAATAAATGGTGAAAGTGGGCAGTTTCAAATAGAGCAGTGGAATGATATTGGAATGATCCTATATCATGAAGGAGATATCTCCACTGCTCAAAAAGCATGGGAAAAAGCACTCATGTCATATGAAGGGAGAGAGTACTCTTCGAATCCGCTTGAGACAAATGTTATTTGGAAGGCTTGGAAAAATAGTGCTGTTGCATATATGGAGCAGGGGGAGTACACAAGTGCGTTGAATGCATGGCTTCATGCACTTGAATTATATCAGGATGGTTCTTCGTATAATGATCTCGGATACTGTTATATTATGCTTGAAATGAAAAGTGAAGCATTAGATGCATTTGAAAATGCAATAGCATGGGATCCAGAGAACAAATTATATATGGAAAATAAAAATAATCTTATTGAGTTGTTTTCAGATATCGGTGATGAGGAGGGAGGATAATATTGTTCTCTATAAAATCAAGATATGTGCATATGGCATAGAAGAAAAATAGATACAAAAATTCTCAATATCTTCAGAAGGAAGGTTCCCCACCCATCGTTAAGAACATAACATTTATATGGTTGTAAGTTCAAGTATGTTTTACCTTCCTACAACATTGGAATAGTGACCCCCCCCATCCAAATAACACCTGACGCATACAGTGAATATTTCACGACCCCCATCAAATTGTGTTTATCATCGTTACAATGTTGTAGTAGGGAACTTTGATGAAATGATCATCTGGTTCTTTTAGGCTCCTAGCGAGCCTGAAAGAATTCTTTTCTTCTATTCGTTTTCTTTGTATAACTTATTTTATGCCCATTGCTAGTTTTAGATCATGCAATTTTGAGTTATTTATTTTGCTTGTTTCTTTTCGCACATCCGTTTTTCGCACATTCATAATTAAAAATCAGTAAAAGTTTTATGTCTGAAAAAAGGTTAAAATATGTTGTGAATAGTTCTCTAAAATTAAAAATATGGCATGTTTGGTGATACTATTTTAATAAATTTTATTACGAAGTAGGAATTCATCAAAAAAATCATAGCACTTTAAAAATCTGAGTTAATTTACTTATACTTAGGTTTAAAAAAATTTATCTAAAAATGGATGGTGCATAATATGCGCACCTCCTCATCAAGGTATATCATAAAGACTATATCAATGCGCTCCACCACTCACTTCTCTCATAGGTATTACATATCATAAAACGAGCTGAGGGAAAGGATGGAGTTGAAAAAAATAAAGTTGTACTCATAAGAAAGGAATGGAAAACACAAGAGAGTGGTAGTAATTCTGCTGTACGGAAATGAGATAGGGAATAAACAGGATCACTTTTACATTGACTATTCTTACATCAATCCTTACATCAATCAAAAAGAGGGAAGTGGGCCCTGCCGGATTCGAACCGGCGACCTCCGCCGTGTAAAGGCGGTGTCATAACCAACTAGACCAAAGGCCCAAACAAATGTGCTTACAGTTGTTGTAAGCTCTACCTTATATCATTTTGTATTGGTTGTTGGGCAGAGATATCTCCCTTGAGTTCTCGAAAATCATAACGATAAAATGCAAAAATGTCAATAACTCTGAAAATATGTGTATTTCACACAATTGCTTGTGCCCCTACACATTGTAATATATGAAATTATAACGATTAAAAGGGGCTGGACTTGCCTGAAAATATTCTCTATCATCCTCTTCCCTCTCTACAATACGTAACGGAAATTCAATTCATACAAAAAACCTTTACCAGAAACTACTCTCCAAAAGCACAGGAATACACAGGAATCCAAAGACAATATATCTTTATCCCTATCAACAAAATGGTTACCTGCGTATGCATGAAATAACCCCTGAAGAAGGAATATGTGCACTCAACTATGTCCGAAGTATCATAACACAGACCTTGTGCGCCCAGAAAAAAGAAACTCCATCACTAAGTGAAGTATTTTTGGAAAAACGAGGGGTATTTGTAACACTCACAAAACAAGGACAACTCAGGGGATGCATTGGATTTCCAGAGCCGGTGCTTCAGCTAAAAACTGCTCTTCATGATGCCGCTCTCGCTGCTGCACTGCAAGATCCCAGATTCCCTCCCGTAACCTGCCAAGAATGTGCAGATATCTCAATAGAGATAACCATACTGACAAAACCAGAACTGGTAACCATCGCACCACATATGCGACCCTCCATCATTCAGATTGGAACACATGGCCTTATCATCAGAGGGCATGGACGTTCAGGGCTCCTCCTTCCCCAGGTCGCAACAGAATGGAACTTTAATCAAACTGAGTTCTTAGAACAGACCTGTCAGAAAGCAGGGCTTCCAAAAAACAGCTGGCTGATGGAAGACGTGAGCCTATACACCTTTAGCGGCCAGATTTTCTCAGAGCATACCACTCAATCAAAACCAGAACACTAGCATTATCCATGACCATAAAATTCGAGATCATTGACAAAGACATTGCAGCACGAATTGGCAAGATAACTTGTGGGCACAAAACAATCACAACACCTGCTCTCCTTCCCGTAATCAACCCTCATATTCCCCTCATAACCCCTGCTGAGATGCAGCAGATGGGCATTGAAGCTCTCATCACAAATGCATATATTATCTCAAAAAGCAGCGAGTACCGAGAACTGGCTCAAAAAGACGGCCTGCATAAGATGCTTGACTTCGATGGAGTCATCATGACAGACTCTGGCTCATTTCAGCTCTCTGTATATGGAGAAGTTGAGATCAGTAATGCAGAAACCCTTTCCTTCCAACAGAGCATCAAAAGCGATATTATTGTGCCTCTTGACATTCCAACACATCCAGATACCGAACGGGAAGTAACTGAAAAAGAACTCAACATTACCATGGAACGTCTCAGAGAAGCACAAATGATTGTTGATCATGAGAACCATACCCTTGCCGCTCCTGTTCAAGGAGGAGTGTATACCGATCTTCGAGAGCGTGTTGCACACACCGTCTCAAAGATGGGATTTGCATTCTGTCCAATAGGTGCAGTTGTTCCACTCATGGAAGCCTACCGATACCGCGAACTCGTTGATGTAGTTATGGCTGCAAAACGGGGTTTAAGTCCCTCTATCTGTGTGCATCTATTTGGAGCAGGACATCCAGTCATGTTTGCTCTTGCAGCAGCGATGGGGTGTGATCTCTTTGATTCTGCAGCATATGCCCTCTATGCGAAAGAAGGGCGGTACATGACAACCCATGGAAGTCACAAGATTGATGAGCTCAAATATCTGCCATGTGCCTGCGAAGTGTGTAGAACACATACCGCGGTAGAGCTTCGCGAAGATCCAAAGCGAGATCAACTTCTTGCACGTCATAATCTTTTGGTAACACTTGCTGAACTCGATCGTATTAGACAAGCAATTCTTGATGGAACTCTCTGGGAACTCGTAGATGAACGGTGTAGAAGTCATCCCCAACTCCTGAATGGCTATCGTCAACTCCTTTCCTATGCACCAGAGCTTGCGAAAAGTGATCGCAGAACAAAGCGGAGATTCTTCTATCGGGGAGCAGAAAGCACAAAACGTACCGAGGTCTTGCAGTACCATACCATGGTTGAACACCTTTCACTTGGAAAGACTGTCCTCATAACTCTTGAAAATCGACCCCCTCATCAAGAATATGATACCATTCTTTATTTTAAACCCCCATTTGGGCCATATATTCCATACCTTGCAGAGACATTTCCAATCGGACAGAGCGAGATCCCAGAGTGGGATGAAGATATGGTGCGGTCGGGATGCCGTGGAATCGTATCGCTTGTGAATACCCATCCTAATTCGAAGATAACCGTTCTCTCCCGTGAGAGATGGAGATCTATTATCATGGAGATGGTTGCTACATGCAAAGGAGATGTGTCATATGAGTTCGTGTGAAGGTCTGTGTGAGATAAAACGCCGTGATGGAGGCGCAAGAAGTGGCATATACACCATAAAAACAAAAGATGGGGAGCAGATACTTCGATTCCCTGCAGCCTATGAGATGAGAGAGATCATCCCAAATCTCAAAGACTGCACCTATGTCAATATGCCTCCTCTTCTTGATGAAGAAGAGGTCAGTCTGATCCTCAAGGAGTATGAGATATTTCAGCTAGAGCCTATTCACCCCATCCACCCGCATATGTCAGAAGACGCATGTGCTGTGATTACATCTGGAGATATTGTGATGGCTGCTGGGTGGCATGTCCTGATCAATCGAGCAAAAGAACTTGTTCGGATCACTTCATCATTCAAACAGATTTTACCCCCAGATATAGCATGGTACCTGCCAGCAGCGGCAACTCCTAGAAACCTGGCCTCACTCGTGCATGCAGGCTTTGATCTCTTTGATTATACCGCTGTTGATCTCTTGAGTGCAAAAGGAATATTTTGTCTATCAGATGGAGAGTATCCAAGGGAGGTCATGACAAACGAAACAGGTCTTTGCTCCTGTGTAGGTTGCATGCAGCATGATCTTAAGGTGCACAATCGATTGATGCTTGATCAGGAAAGTGCTCGTATTCGGTATCACATCACGGCGCAGAGATTTCGTGAGTATCTTGAAGCACAGTGCAGACATGCGCCAAATCTTGTAAGTCTCATGCGAGTTCTTGACAATGATGAGTATCGAGAACATATCACACAGATATCACGTCAAGCTCCTCTCTTTGCAACCTCTACTGACAGCCTGATCAGACCCGAGATCAAGCGATTTATGAATCGGGTTCTCACAAGATATATCCCCCCTCTTGCAAAAGTTGCAGTGCTTTTACCTTGCTCTGCAAGAAAGCCATATTCACAGTCAAAAAGCCATATGCAGTTTCAGCGAGCAATTGACGGGCGGGCTCATGAGCTTATCATTACCTCACCTCTCGGAGTCGTGCCCCGCGAGCTTGAACTCGTCTATCCAGCGGCTCATTATGATGTTCCTGTTACTGGGTACTGGGATCATGAGGAGCGCTACATCATTGGAAAGATGGTTGAAGCTTACTTCTCAAAACATCATTATGAGAGAGTCATCGCACATCTTGATGGAGATGCATATGAGATCGTGCGTGATGCATGTGAGCGATGTGGTATCGTTCTTGAGTGGAGCTGTGATGGTTCTTCTCCTCTTTCGCATGATAGTCTTTCAAGACTTAAGAGCACACTTTTTGGATCTGCAAAGGTAAAGAGGCGCCATGCACATGGGATGTTTTCATATCAGTTTGGGCAGGAGCTCCTTGAACAGGGTATTGAAGTAAAAGGAAGGTACCCCGAGCAAATTGTTGTGAAAAACCGAAGACAACTCTTTTCAATCGATCCCTCTGGCATGCTTCGCCCGACCTTTGATGGATGGCAGCTCATCGAGACAGGATATCGTGTATATATCGATGATTTCGTTCCACAAGGAGATATTTTAGCCCCTGGTGTGGTTGATGCAGATCCTAATATTCGTGAAGGGGATGAGGTGCTTGTGGTTGGAAAGCGGGCATGGGCAACAGGAAAAGCAGCCATGTCAGCAGATGAGATGAAACGATCAAAGCGAGGCATTGCTGTTCGAGTGCGCAAGGTTCGAAAACGAGAGGAAAAAAGAAGTGGATGAAGTGGATGAAGTGGATGAAGCGGATGATGTGAGCTCAAAAGATGGGTAATAGAGCGAGCACCTTCATGACGATGAACCATAATCAGAAAAAGCCTCTGGAGGATGGAACAGAGCATGAATGTAATGGGAA
>JAITWW010000150.1 GCA_031285085.1 Candidatus Methanofilum arcanum | reverse complement strand
CGTAACAATACCGCGAATCGATCCCGAAACTGGTCGTGTGGCCAAGTCCAAGCTTATCTTGCATAGACAAAATAAGTTCTGTTGACTTGATTATATTTTGTAATGATCAAGTATTTGTGTATTTGTGTTCTTCTACTCAATGTACATACAATTTTAATAGAATTATTGGCTTTATCCCTTTTTCTTTCCTCGTTTTTCTTGATTTTCGAGGTGAGGAGTGAGAAACTGACCAGTATAACTCTCTGTGCATGCTGCAACATCTTCAGGTGTGCCACTTGCAACAACACTTCCACCCCCGTTTCCTCCTTCAGGACCAAGATCAATAATATAATCCGCTGATTTTATGATATCCAGATTATGCTCGATCACAATCACGGTATTTCCCTTATCAACCAAGCGACTCAGCACATCAATTAACTTGTGTACATCATGAAAATGAAGGCCAGTTGTTGGCTCGTCAAGAAGATAGATGGTCTTTCCTGTTGCACGTTTTGAAAGCTCACGAGTGAGTTTAATGCGCTGTGCCTCGCCCCCTGAGAGGGTTGTTGCATTTTGTCCAAGTTTAATATAGCCAAGTCCAACATCAGAAAGTGTCTGCAACTTGGGCACAATCTTTGGAACATTTTCAAAAAGTTCCAATGCCTCATCAACACTCATCGCAAGCACATCTGCAATACTCTTTGCTCGATATGTTACCTCAAGGGTCTCACGATTGTACCTGGCACCTTTACACTCCTCACATGCTACATAAACATCAGGAAGGAAATTCATCTCGATCTTAATGACACCATCTCCTTCACATGCCTCACACCTCCCTCCTTTTACATTAAATGAGAATCGACCAGGAGCATAGCCACGCATTTTTGCTTCACGAGTCTGTGCAAATAGCATCCTAATCTCATCAAATAGCTTGGTATATGTTGCAGGATTTGAACGTGGAGTTCTCCCTATCGGGGACTGATCAATGACAATTACCTTATCTATCGGGGCATCGAGTGCGATTGAATCATACAGCCAAGCAGGTGGCACCTGACTGCGGTACACAAGATGATGCAGTGCTTTGTACAAGGTGTCATATATGAGCGTTGATTTTCCAGAACCTGACACACCAGTCACTACTGTCAGGGTCCCAAGAGGAAATGAAACATCGATATTTTTTAGATTGTTTCCTTTGCATCCACGCAAATACAGGAACTGATCAAGAACTCTTCGTTTTGTTGGAAGAGCAATACATTGCTTTTTAGAAAGATACTGACCAGTCAATGACTCAGATGCCTCAATATCTGCAGGAGTCCCTTGTGCAACTACCTTCCCACCATAGATCCCAGCACCAGGACCCATGTCTATGACAAAATCAGCGGATCGAATCGTTTCTTCATCATGCTCAACAACAATAAGAGTATTCCCAATATCACGCAGATGCTTCAGTGTAGCGATCAGCTTATTATTATCACGTTGGTGCAGACCGATAGAGGGCTCGTCAAGCACGTACAAAACTCCCATCAGATTCGATCCTATTTGAGTTGCAAGCCTGATACGTTGAGCTTCTCCACCAGAGAGGGTCCCTGCATTTCGAGAAAGAGTAAGATAAGAAAGACCAACCTCTTCAAGAAAGGTTAATCTATCACGGATCTCTTTAATGACTTGAAATGCAATCTCTTCTTCACGTATTGTCAGTTTCAATTCATAAAAAAAACGTCGGCATTCGGCGATGGAGAGATCAGCAACATCAATAATAGAATGGTCATGAACGCGTACAGCAAGCACCTTGTCCTTGAGACGTTTCCCATGGCAAGCAGGACATGGACTGTCACGGGTAAAGCGTTCGAGTTCACGTTTTCGAAACTCTGACTCAGTCTGACGATACAGGCGTTCTGATTGAGGAAGAAGACCTTCCCAGGTTCCAAGATGAGAAACACGCGAAGAACCTTGTTTCATCACAAAATCAAATTGAATTTTTTCAGAAGCCCCGTACATCAGGACATCATACTGCTTTTTTGTCAGCTCTGCTATTGGCATCTCTTCAGTGAATCCAAAATGCTTTGCAACAGCAGAGAGATATTGATGGCGATAACCATCAAGGAAATTTTTATAGATGGCAATGGCCCCACCTTTGAGTGAGAGCGTCTTATCAGGAATAATAAGATCCGGATCAAACTCTCGCTTAAATCCAAGGCCATTACACTCTGGACAGGCACCAAAAGGACTATTAAAAGAAAACATCCGAGGTTCCAACTCTTCAAACATCAGTCCACAGATCGGACAGGCCATCTTTGAAGAGTAGATATGATCCGTGTTATCCTCATCAACAACGATAACTAAGCCATCAGAGCGTTGCAGTGTGGTCTCAATAGCTTCGGTAATACGAGACTGCTCTGTACTGTCTACGCGATCAACCACGATGTCAATATAGTGCCATTTCTGACGATCAAGAGTAATATCTTCATCTGTACGGTAGATCTCTCCATTTACTCGAACACGGGCAAATCCATCCTGATTGAGATCTTTAAACAGTTGTTGATATGTTCCTTTCTTTTTTCTGATAATCGGAGCAAGAATTGTCACCATTCCTCTAAACTCCTCACTAATTCGTTCTGCAATACGGCTTGGTGACTGGGCTGCAATAGCAACTCCATGTTCTGGACAGTATGGAACACCAATACGAGCAAAAAGAAGGCGCAAGTAGTCATAGATCTCAGTGACAGTGCCAACAGTTGAGCGTGGATTTTTGGAAGTAGATTTCTGTTCTATTGCAATTGCAGGAGAGAGGCCATCGATACTATCGACATCAGGTTTATTCATTAATCCAAGAAACTGGCGAGCATATGCAGATAGTGACTCAACATATCGTCGTTGTCCTTCGGCATAGATTGTATCAAAGGCAAGGGTCGATTTTCCAGATCCAGAGAGGCCGGTAATAACGGTTAATGTGTCTCTTGGAATAGTAACAGAAATATCTTGTAAATTATGTTCCCTTGCACCGCGTATGGTAATATCCTTCATAATAGCCCTGTAAAAAGAAGTACTCGTTTTTCACTGTTCTTATTTCATTTCAAAAACAGACATAAACATGTTCCCAGTAAAATGCATAGCACATAAGATATGCGAGGGGAGCGATTCGAACGCTCGAACTCCTACAAGAATAGGCCCTAAACCTATCGCCTTTGACCTGGCTCGGCAACCCTCGCAAAAAATAAGCAAGCCAGAGATTTCAATATATATCTGTGAAAGGAGGTGATATACTCTGCCTACTCTGCAGCGGGAGGAGCCCGCCCTTCAATTACAGCCTTTACCTGTGTTTGAAGTGCTTCAAACTTCTCTTGGACCATCTTTTCTTGCTTCTCAATAGAGCGAATGCGAATCTCAAGTGTTTCAACTCGCTCATTTAACTGAGACTGTACGTACTCTTTTGGCTTTTGCATCATTACCGTGCCAACCGTGATAAACACCGCACGATCCTCAGGCACATCACTCAGCTCCTCAAGCGCACGTTTTGCCTCCTGCGCTGCAAGATCATACTGTCCGCGCTGGGAGGAGAATGTCTGCATCTGCTGTTGCATCTGCTGTAACATCGTAATTTGGTTTTGAATATTTGGAGAGATCTGCTTCATGCAACTACCTTTGAACCTCTGATAACTCACACATTTCGGTTGCTACACTAAAAAGCCTTAGCCACGTATTCAGTGCAGCGCGAAGAGCACGAACATCTACCGCATGCACCAAGAGCTCCACCGTAGTGGGACCACACATCTGGCATGCGGCATGTGATCTCCCACCAGTAACATCTTCCTCTGAAAGAACCGAGGCATAAATGAGTGAAGCATATGGCGTTTCAAACCAGAAACGTGACTCACAGCAGTATGTATCACTGATAGTATCTCTATCCATTATCATACCACCACCATCATGCTTCAGTTTTACCCCTGGCTTCATCACTTTTTTACATCATTTTTTACATCATAATACCGTTCAACGATGAAGGTATGATACCTCTTTTGCTGACCATCGTAGCTGATTGCATCAAGTTCAGATTCGAAAAGAAGTGTTTCACATGAACATGCCTTTTTTATCGATTTTGCATATAACTCATTTGACGTCCTGACACCACGAAACAAAGGCCAATCACGTATTCCACTTTGAATATCAACTACCACGAGATCAAGAAGAAGAACCTCAGGAGAAAACAATTGTATACGAATACGAGAGTTACGAAACTCGGATATCACAAAATAATAAGAGGAGATATGTTCAATGTCTCGAATCCCACTCTTTCCACGTGACAGATAGGTACTTCCAGTTGCAAATGCGAGATCTTTCGCAATTTTACGCACAAGTGGAGTACTTCTCCGTGACGTTGTTACCAGTGCCATACTGGCATTACTCAGCCTTTAGGACCTTTATTGCAGCTCCACGTTCCTTAAATAGAATGCGGTGCCCGCAAAAAGGACATCTCACATGATCATCCAGCTCAACCTTCTGTTTACATCTGGCACATTTATATGTACCTCCCATATACTTACGCCTCCTTTACAGAACGCTCAATAGTGTGGAGTGAAACCTTCTGGTTTGGAGTCTGGGGAACATATGCGCCTCCTGCAAACTTGTAGCCGCACTTTTTACACTCCCAGATCCCTGTTCCTTTTCGTTTCACGGTACGATTATCGCAGGCAGGACAGAGGTGTTTCGCCTTTGCAACAACCTCAATCTCTTTTACTCTTTTACGAATAAATCTACCATACCTTGGGCCAAAGCGCCCAGCACTCCCTGAAACTCTTCCCTTCGCCCTATGTTTTGATTGAGCCATACTATATTCTCCAGTGTGTCAATATTATTTGCATCTAAAACACTTATAGTTACCTTGCATCATTCCCTGGTAGATACTTTGCAGATATCCTATAGATGTAGTGTTTCAGTTATTTTTTAGAATTTTAACCTCTGCATCTCCTTTGCAGATTTTATTTAAAAGACCATAGAATTCATTTTGAATGCCAGCAGGGATCGTCACTACACATATCCATGAACCATTTTTTTGCCATTCATCCTTTTCAATCGTCGCAACCGCTGCAATATCTCCATATGCACGAGCAGCATAGTCACCAGGGATTTTAACAGCAAGCCGCAGCTCCGCAAATCGTATCGGAAGTAAAGGACGAAGAGCTTTCATAGCCTCCTTTACCTGCTCATCCACTGATTTAAAAGGATCAACACTCACGCGTGCTTCGTCAAGTGCATTTTCAATACGCTGTGGGGGATGAGGAAGCCCAGTCTGAGGATTTTCTGCATGGCGTGCAATAAAGGCAATAATCTGCTTTCGCTTCTCTGCAATCATCTGCCGACGCTGCTCAGCAGTGAGATGAATATCTCCTTTGCGTATGATCTTTGCTGCTATCTCGTGAAAGTTGGTTGTGGAAAATGCTTTGAGTAGATCTTCATCAGATGAACGTTCTGCCTGACTGGCATTTTCAAACACATGCAGTGCTGCAACACAGTCTTCAATATCAATATCAGTTCCCAATCGAATCAGGGCAGCTTTGTCAGGATCTACCAAGATCTCAAACTTGCACCCATGACTCTCTAATCGTGCAATTACTGCATCATCAAGTGAAATCATCACTACCTCCAATAAAACCTCAGTGAAAATACTTAATTTTCTGATTTATCTGATTTGTCAGATTCAACAGGTGGTGGTGCTGCTTTCTTTGTTTGCCTGCGTGGTTTTGGAGGTGTGGGGTTTTCTGCAGGATCGGGATCTTTTGTGGGTTCTTCTGCAGATTTTTTCTTTGATTCTGCTTTCACTTCTTTTTCACTTTCTTCCTCAGTTTTCTCTGCCAAATATGTATCTTTTGGAAGGAGAGCTTCGATCTCGCTACGGCTGAGTTTTCTAAATCCAGACACCAGATCCACGATACCAATCTCAATCGTGCTCAGTTCAAACTTCCCTTCGGTAGCGTCATGAAGTGCAGATATACCAAGTGCAACGGCCTCTTGTACTGACGCATCAGAGTTATACTCACTCTCAAATCGGTTCATCACGGCAGGACGACCGGTTCCAATACCAGTTGCTTTATACTCAAGCAATGTCCCAGATGGATCAGTTTCGAACAACCGAAACGCTCCATCAGACACACCTGCAATCAGAAGTGCGGTACCATATGGTCGTGCTCCTCCAAACTGAGTATATGTCTGCATATGATCACCAAGCTTCTTTGCAAGTGTCTCAACATCAATCGCCTCACCATATGAGATCCGGTTGATCTGTGCTTCAACACGCGCACGATCAATGAGTGAGCGGGCATCACCAACAAGCCCAGATGATGCGACTCCGATATGTTCATCAATACGAAAGATCTTCTCAACAGAGTTAGATTCAAGCAATCTAGAATTGATTCGCTTGTCAACCAGGAGAACAATACCATCTTTTGCTTTGATGCCAATCGCAGTTGTTCCCCGCTTTACTGCTTCTCTTGCATACTCAACCTGATAAAGTCGTCCATCCGGACTGAATACAGTAATTGCTCGATCATATGCTGCTTGTTGCTGATTCATCATGATGTATCCCTAAAAATCGTCCTTTGTTAAGTAATGGAGATGGATACGGTTAAACCCATTCTCTTTTTTATCGAGGTTGTCATGAGACGCCTCAATGTCTACTGCCCCAGATGGATGCAACCACATGGAAAATGAGGAAGGGGGGTCAGTATCATAGATTTTTTCTCTTATATCTGGGATGAGGTGCTCCATCTCTGCATTTGTTTTTTGTATCAAGAGTGGTTCTTGGGTGCGAAGATATGTTCGTTTTCGCATTATCTCTTCTTTGAGCGTACGTATGGTTCCGGAGGTTTTTAATGCTGCAAGGCGGATCTCTGCATGGAGATGTTCACGAATGCAGGGCAAGATTGCAAAAACATCATGTTCTGTTCCTCTACGCATACGCAAGATCGCAAAAGGCCCTAAAATGGCAGGAACTGCAATGCCAATCTGTGAAGCAGTACGATCTCCGTACCAGTCTGTTATGGAAGCAAAAAGAGTGTAATAGAGCTCTTTTGCATCATATTGAGAGGGAGTAGTATCATCTCTTATCCACATAGAAAGAGAGCACAGATCATAGGGTTCAATCTTTACGAGGATATAGCGGAAATTTTCCCGCATCGCAGGATTCAGCCGCTTCATTCCTCTCCCTCCCTATCATCACACTCACGCATCACATACCTCACTGGTCGATGTGGGTACAAAAGAGAAAAAGGTGCAGATAAGGCATGAGCAACCATATCCTCATCCATCCCAAAAAGACTGCATATTGCCTGTATTTCACGTGGTGTGCAGATCCCAAGGTAACCTTTCGCCCCACTTGAAATGGTAAGTCCAAACTCATACTTTCTCGCAAGGGTTACCATGTTTTCATATTGTCGCAGTGCTTTTTGTCTGAGTGCTCCTTTTGAAATGAGGGCTCTGAGGTTGATGTCAACACAGATACCATGTTCAGCAGCGGATTTTGCACAGATGTGATCAAAAGCCTGACGGGGTGCGGCATACATTCGCGAGAGAATAGAAACACCCGGAGTTGTAAGAACCCACCGATTATATGCAGTGTCCCCTGCATCTATGATATGTAGAGTCGGGAGTTGTTGTAATGGAGATTCCTTTGTCTGCATCGCTCTCTTAAGTTCTCTTTGAGGGAGAGCTGAGTAAACCCTTCCATAAATGACAAAAAAATTTTGTGGGATGGAGACAGGAAGTGAACGAAAAGACAAAGATGATGAAGATAAAGATGAATGACGAGTATCGTGAGACCATGGCTCACGTATAATAAGCCCATCAAATCCTAACTTCTGGGCAGTCAAAATCATTCGGTTCGTTGTGGTATGAGATAGAGGATATGCAAAGACTCCTGCATCGATATATGGGCATTTGGACGTTCTACTCGTACCCATAAAAAAGGTATATTATTGATTTATTTGCCTTGGTTTGCGTGAGATCTGATACTTGGGCGGCACTTTTCAGTACCCTTTCCACGACCACGCATACCACGACCTTTCAGACCAGCACTTGTCTTTCCGCGCTCGGCACGTCCGGTATGTGAGCCATGACAGATCCAGTTGTATCTAGAATCGGCTTTGATGACTGGGTGGCTTGGATCGATAAGAATAACTTCAAACCACTTCTGCTTTCCATCATCTCCAACCCAGTATGAGTTTAATACCTCAAGATTTGGGTGTTTACGTGATGCACGCTCTTCTCCGATACGCTGAAGGCTCTTTCCTGCTGTCTTTTTATTGACACCCATATTTGCAGTTCTTCGACCGCGAATGTAACGAGAGGCTCGTCTGCCACCACGGCGGACTTTGACACGCACAAGAACAATACCTTGTTTTGCTTTGTATCCAAGTGCACGAGCTCTGTCTATACGGGTTGGGCGCTCAATACGAGTGATACTGCCTTCACGGCGCCATACTTGCATGCGTTCCCATAAAAGAGCCTTGACACCGGTTTCGGCAGGCTTCTTCCATGCGTCACGCACATGTGAGTACATTGATTTTGACATATAATTCCTCAGGTTCAGCCGGATAATATCGGCCACATTCCTATGTAAGACTCATCTTACAGAGGTTGTACATGTGTGAGGGAGAAGTATTTATTCCTACGTATCAGATTTTGCGCTTGGATGCAACGTAAATATCAGTTATTCTGGTGATTGGGTACTGACCATCGGAATCTTTTTCCGCAGATTTGACCATGTCCCAGATGGTAAGGAGAGCAATGTTGACCCCAACAAGTGCCTCCATCTCAACGCCTGTCTTTCCACTGGAGCGTACGAGTACAGAGGTAAGGATATGATCATTTTCTATCTCAAAATCTACGGAGATATGATAGACAGGGATTGCATGACACATGGGAATAATACGGGGTGTGTCTTTGACTGCAAGTACTGCTGCAACTCGCGCAGTTGCAAGGACATTTCCTTTGATAACGGTTCCATTCTGTATTGCATGAATGGTATCTGGTCGAAGAATGATAGTGCCTTTTGCTATGGCTTCACGGGTTTGGTCTTGTTTTAGAGAGACGTCCACCATGCTTGCTTTTCCATCAGATATGTGTGAGAATTCTGGCATATTTGTTCCTTTTTTTATGAGAGTGGTGATTTGTTTTTCAGGTTTTGAATAAAACGCATGAGTTCGGCAGCGGTTTTGGCATCTTTCATGAGGGTGTCGGCTCTGACAGCGTTTTGAACAGGAATGGGGTCACGAATATCTTGTACAAAACAGTTTAGAAAAGGTTCGTACATCTCATATACGCCTCTTGAGTTTGGTTGATGCCCACGTGCGATCATAAGTTCGCGTGCTGGACCACTGATTGGAGCATCTCCTATGAACGGGCTGATGCTCACCACATATCCATTCGCATTCATGAGTGCCTCTTGTACGCCATCACAGTGAAGGATCGGACCAATGCTAGTTATAGGGTTTGATGGGCCAATCACGATGAGTTCTGCGTTTGAGATGGCATCAAGCACTTCTTTGGTGGCAGTCAGGGGGGTGTCAGAGATGTACTGAACATCATCAATGGTAATATTGGCTCGATATTTGATCCAATACTCCTGGAAGTGGATCATTTTTCCATCGTGTTTGACATAGGTGGTACATGGAGTATTGGACATGGGAAGGATGGTTGCACCGATTCCAAGACGGTCGTTGATCTCTCTGGTTGCTTTCGTGAGCGTAAGGCCTGCGTGAAGAAGACCGGCTCGCAGGAGATTGACAGCTCGATCCCGATCTCCAAGAGAGAGATAACACTCAGGGGCACCAAGGGTTTGTAAAAATTCGTGGGTGTGGAAGCTATCATCTGTAATCCCCCACCAACTTTCAGTGTTTAAAAGCTCGGAAAAGAGGTAGGTTACGGTATCGATGTCTGGGCAGAGGTATCCCTGTTGGTACCACATATCCTCCCCGGTGTTGACAATTACGGTGATATCACTGTCAGGAAATAAGAGGCGAGCTCCACGAAGGAGTTTTGGAGTGCCTGTTCCTCCTGATAGAAAGGTAATCATGCATGTAGTTTTTCATGGGTGTGAGATATAGGCTACGAAGTGATGT
>JAITWW010000116.1 GCA_031285085.1 Candidatus Methanofilum arcanum | reverse complement strand
ATTATTATCAGAAGATAGATGGTGAATAGAATTTTTTCGGGAGAAATTTTTCGCAAACAATTTTTTGCAAAAAAATTGAGTAAAAGCCCTCCAGGTGTGCTCCCGTTGGTCACACACCTGTCAAAGGGTTGTTCGGGGGATTTGTGTTCAGGAATATGGAAAAAGTAGGTGCTCACACACCCGCCCAGGGTTACTCCAACAACGTGTGTTTGATACCTCCCGAGTCATCTGACGGAGGAAGATGACTCCACGGTAAGCGCGTTCTCGCAGTGCTTGGCGAGGCATTAGAAAGCTTCTTCTACGATGATATACGCTGTTTTACGAGCGGTTGCAGAGGCGGAGTTATCAGTTCCAGTAACAAGGACTGAGTAGGTTCCTGGCATGGTGTAGGTTGTGTCTGCAACTGGTTCATATCCTCTTTCATTATTTCCAAAGTCCCAGAGCCACGAAACATCTCCATCTTCATTTTCTGCTGTTGCAGTAAAGGTAACATGTAAGGGAACAATGCCTCTTATGATATCGGCCTCAAAATCAACATGAATCTGATTCAGGGCAGATGTGGCATCAACGATATAATCTTTGTCTGTGATGAGTTCAATGTACTTGACAATATCAATTGGCTCCCCATTTATGAGAATGGATTCCAGATCATAACCTGGGCGTGAATCAAATGAAACAGGAACAGATTTATGGAGATCTATTGCGAGAATTTTGTCTTGATTAGGGATAATTATTGCTCCATAATCAGGACGTGGAGAGAAAATAATTCCATTCTCTGTATTATAAATCTCTCGAACAAGGGCATTATTCACGGAGTACAGGGTTGTATCTCCAATGTACCCCTTTCCATCATAGACAAATGCATAGCGGAGTTCTTCTTTCCCATGAGATAGTTGTGGACTGCGCACCCCAGTGGCTTTATCTTTTGTTTCAGCCCAGGCCGTGACAGTGCCACCATCCAAAGGCTTCAGAGCTTCACCAATTCCAATACTACACCCTGCTCGCGACACTGCCCAGAACTCTCCACCTGAGATAGTACACTTATTTAAGAGGAGGCCAACTGCAGTTCCATCACTTTCTGCATTGAACGCCCCATCCGTAATACTTCCGTCCAGGCAGAGAAGTACTCCTGCAGAGAATCCTCGTTTACCTGAGGCAAAGGTACGAAACGACCCGCCTTCTATCTCAGCATTTCCTTCCACCATAAAGATAGCTACCGCCTGCTTAGAACCATAGATCTTGAACTCAGCGTTTTCTACACGAGCATGATCTGATAGGCTGTATATACCAATGCCATTTTCTCCAATGAGCGTGAATGTTCCATCAGAGACTCTTCCTCCTTCTGCCAGCTGATAAATACCAATCACATCATCCCCAGAAAGGGAGAATAAGCCACCATCTATCAATCCATGTGACACAGACCAGATGCCACCTGCAAGAGAGACTCCTTGTATATCAAATGTACCACCAGATACAACGCCCCCAACAACCTTTTCAATGCCATAGGCTTCATTAGAAAGAAGTTCAAATGCACCACCAGTGACTATTCCACGAAGCACATGGATTCCATTGACATATCCGTACCCAATACCAGTGAGCTTCACGGTACCACCAGATATCTCGGCTTTTTTTGTGAGCTCAAAGATGCCAACCATCTCAAATTGCTCACAGAGTATTGGCACATCAATGATAATAGATCCCCCGGTAACCTTTCCATAAAGGGACTGAATACCGATCAGTGTCGCCTTATCAGCTCCAAAAATAGAGATATCGCTTCTATCAAATGTTCCATATAGCTCTTTGATTCCAACAATCAGAGCTTTCTTTTTCCCAGAGAGCTCAATTGATGAATCCAAAATATTTCTCGCCCCAGTAACACCAATAACTCTTTCATTTGCATGAGAGATCGAAACAGATACAAAAGAGAGATTCAAGGACTTCAAATCTTTTGCATTTCCATGAATACCAATGATAGATTTACCTTTTGGATATTTGTACCCAGTAATGACCACCTGTTCATCTGTTGGTGTATTCACATCAAACCATTTGCGCCCATCAAGAGTCACAAAAGGAGCTGCAATATAGATGCCAAACTCAGAGAACATAGTATCGGAAAAGGCATATGATCCTGAACGGTATATTGTCAGCAGCGAGCCATCTAAAGACCAGGAATAGCCTGTTCCTTCATCTTGAGTGATAAGTACCGTGTCATCACACTCAGCAAAGCACTCAACAACAATGGTATTAATTTGCAGCAGAACCTCAATCTGATCTGAAGAGTCAACATAGACATCCTCATCAGATAGGTACACAATGTCATACTGGTTTACATCCCCGGATGTTCCTGATACAAGGAATAATCCACAAATTATAAGAAAGAGTACTGTAGTAAAATGGTTTGAAATGCGCATCTACGCTTGCCCCCTATTGGCGTGTTTATTGATGTATGCATGCCCCCAATTCCTTACATATGCAAGGATGCCTGATACACGTACGTATAGTTTATGCATATTATGGTGATAAAGGTTCGGGTACTGCATGATGTAACCTGATCCTTCCATATTGCACCTGTATCCTCCATTTCACATAACACATGTGAGATATGTCAATTTTCTGAGATAGTGTGTTTGTTTTTGTAACTATCACTACAGCGCTAGCTAATACTGTACAAAAAGAATGGAACCTATCGTGCCGTCTGTTCATGATGATAGCATGACATTTCTCCTTTTTGGTACATTTTTAATCCTAGTTAGTGTTGTAGTGCTATTCACCCCTAAGATCCCTACCGATAATAGCTGAGTTTATGCTAATGTTTTTGTTCTGGTTATATAGATAAGACTTAATAATTTGCACATCTGTACTGTACTTCTAACATGGAGTGTTACGCATGCTGACGCATGAAGAGATTGTAAAGGCTGTTTCAAAGGCAGCTACACAGTTTTCATTAAAAAAGGTATCATATTTTGGTTCATATGCTGATGGGAATGCAACCGAAGAAAGTGATTTGGATGTGCTTGTTGAGTTTTACAACCATCCTAAGTCGTTATTAACACTCATTGGCTTAAAGTGCTATCTAGAGGATGAATTAAACATCTCCGTTGATGTGATTCGCTGGCCATTGGCAAAAGGGGCAATTATCAAGATAGGAAAGGTAGTTCCTGTGTATGAACGAACGTGATGAGAATCTTTTAAACTTCATAAAAGAAGAAGCAGAACTGTTATTGGAAGTGACAGAAGAATATGACTTGCAACGTTTTCTCGATAGCAAACTAATGCAGCACGCTGTTTCCATGGTGCTGATACATATTGGAGAGTCTGTGAAATTGCTGAGTAAAGAACTCAAAGAGGAAAATAATATAATAAAATGGCGTTTTATCGCTGGACTTCGTGACATAGCAGCACATGGGTATCGGACGTTGTATATGGATGATATTTGGGGAGTGGTCACAGAAGACGTTCCAGATCTATTAGAGAAAGTGAAAGATATACTCCTTGTGGAAGAGGTAGAGAGAGGATAATGATGCTTGACGGTTCTTGTCCTCGTGATCCTGTACATCCACTAATGAACTACCCCGCAGCAGAGACTGCGGGGTATCAGAAAACCTGCCAACCTTGCTAATTGAAATGTTTCGCAGCAGAGCTGCGGGGAATTAAACCCAACGAGATTAAAGCATGTGCACTTAGCCCCCCTATCGGTGTGTTTATTGATGTATGCATGCCCCCAATTCCTTGCATATGCAAGGATGCCCCCTACACATATGTATGATTTTATAATTATTATGTCGATAAAATTTCAGGTACTGTACTGTCTAATCTGATCCTTACATATTGCATCTGTATCTTCCATTTCACATAGCATATGTAAGGTATGTCAATTTTCTGAGATAATGTGTTTGCTTTTGGATCAGGTTCGATAATTGTTGTTT
>JAITWW010000068.1 GCA_031285085.1 Candidatus Methanofilum arcanum | reverse complement strand
CTGAAATAGGCTTTTTTTCCAACATGCATCTCTTTTGCATATCCTATTTGCTTGCATTTCGCAGGAAATAGCATAAGAGTATCTTTGATGTACATCAACAAAAAGAAGAGGGTCACATGGCGAAAGAGGTGATGCCTACGTGGTATGCTTTTTTGGTGTTTTCTGCTGTGCTTTACAACTGTCACCTTTGACAAAAAAGATAATTTAGAATTTTTATAAATAACGCCATACCTTAACCTATATTGACTATTATTCTAAAAAATATAGGAACGGTGAATGCAATGCTCGACCTTTTTGATATTCAAATCAAAGATAAACGACTGAAAAGCCCAATTGCTCTCGCTTCTATGGCAGGCATTACTCACGCAGAATACATTAAACAGCGTGCCAAATGGGTAGGATTTGCGTGCATGGGTGGGTACTCTATAGATGAAAAAACAATAGAGGCATCAACTGCACTCATAAAGAGAGGGCGTGAAGAATTTCTCTTTTCAAACCAAGAAGAAGTATTACAGGCAATTGAAAAAGAAATAAGCGAGCTCAGAGAGTTAGATGTGGTTGTCTGTATAAACCTTCGAGCCTCATCGCCAAGCTCACTTACAACTGCAGCACAGCGACTTGGAACTGATATTGTGTATGAAATTGATGCACACTGCAGACAAGAAGAGATGATACAAGCAGGATGTGGAGAATATCTTTTAACTCACACTGATGTCCTAGCACAATATATCGCCGCATTAAAAGCAGAAAATGCAATCGTTTCTGTGAAGATTCGAGCAGGTGTTGCAGAAGATGATGTGAAACTTGCCCAATTACTATGGAAGGCAGGAGCAGATATCATTCATGTTGATTGCATGGATAAAGGTGCAACAGAAATACTGAAAATTCGAAATGCATGCCCATTACTCATTATTGGAAATAACTCAATCAACTCATTTGCAAGTGCAAAAGCCATGTTGACAAATGGTGCTGATCTTATCTCACTTGCAAGAATGGCACAACCATCTGTACTTTCTGAACTCTATGCAGACCTAGTAGCCTATGCCAAAGAAGTAGGATGGTACAATGTACCAAAACAACTCTGCCGAGGAGGAGACATTCGTGCACTCTCATTTTGTTGCCCACCAATCAAACCCTGCCCCCTGATTTCATACTTACAACACCTTGAAATAACCCCTCAGGAGTTTATGAACATGAAGACTGCAGCAGCTGGACTTCCTCTCATGAGGGGGGAGGGAACATGTTTTGGTAGTCTTGTCTTTTGTTGCAAGAGTTCAACTCCATGCTTTGGGCGAGATCGAGCGCTTCATCAGATATCTATGAGTAAAGCAACATATATGAAAGAAAAACGAGCACTCGCAAAGAAACTTCTTGAGATGAGATTTGCTTAAACACAGTATGGCACGAAAAGAAGAACAGTTGGCTTATCGTCCAAGTGAATGCGCACAACTTGCCATGATGCTTGAAGTATGTGCATGGAACAAACCAGGAAATGTTGATCGATGCCATGACTACTCAGATACCTGGCTTGAACATTTCTTGGCAACAATGATCTTTACACGCCTCGCATTTGAAGATGCAGAGCGAGCACAGCGCTCTATTGGGGAGATCTTTTACGATGCAGTACAAGCCAATGGAAGACATAGAGGAGGAAACACTCATTTTGGAGCTTTACTCCTTCTTATCCCACTCATATACGGAAAAGGAAGCATAGGCGCAAGTTCTGCAGTGAAAAAAACAACCACACATGATGCGGTACTCTTTTATCAAGCGTTTTCAAAAACTTCGGTTCGTGTACGCGAAAAAGATGACAAATATGACATCCATGATCCAATGGTCTACACTCGTCTTCATACAGAAGCGCAGACAATGTACACATTGATGGAGTACTCTGCAGATCATGACATGGTTGCTCGAGAATGGATAAACTCCTTTTCCCTCTCAAACTGGACAGCCTCACAGTTATGGGCTGCCAGTGAAAGTACTGGTGCTGGAAAAAACTGTATTTCAGGGGTATTTCTGCAACTGATGGCAAAAGAACCAGATACATTCATTGCAAAGAAGTGGGGCATACAGGTGGCAAAAGACACACACGAAAAAGCAAAAGCAGTACTTGCTGGAAGTATGTCACCGCATGCATTTGATGATGAGTGTATTGCAAAAGGAATAAATCCAGGATCACTTGCAGATATTATGATTGCAGGTCTATACATAGCACTCATGGATGGGTGGAGATGGGAATAAAAGAAAATAAAGCAAATGGTGTTGAGTGCGCATTTGACATACTTCGTGAAGGCATCAATGAGGTCATTGTAGCAACAGAACAAAATGCAGCTCCAATGGGTGTTATCAGAAAAAAAGATTCTTTGCATATGGCTGTGTACCTGACAGCTCACACAGCACAGATTCTGCAAAGATGCCCTTTTGCTGTGCTTCACATTACAGATGACCCAAGATGGTTTGTCAGAACTGCTTTTTTTGATCCAGACCCAGAAGAGTATGTCCTAGAAAAATGTACTGATTTTTTCATACCACGTTTAAGAGAGATCCCATCATGGATCGCATGTACATGCAGAGTTCAAAACAAAACAAAAGAAAAACTCCTTGTCTCATTAACGCCAATACGCGTTGTACAATCTCCACATGTTTTTCACCCAGTAAACCGAGGATACAATAGCGTTATTGAGGCAACCGTACATGCAACACGGTATGTAGATACAAAAGATCCAAAGCTTGGGGATCTCATCTCTTTTCATCTTGGAGTTGCACAAAAATGCGGAGACGAAGCAGTGAAAGAAGCCGTTAAGATGTTGTTACAGCACCTGAGCGAACAAGGTTGTACTATTGTAATATCATATAGATGAGATGTGATAGTGTAGTCTATAGACAAAAACTCTGAATTTCTGGCAAAAAAACAAACACTGCACTATGGAATGCATATGAAGATAATTACCACCAATGCTCCAGACATCTGGTACGATGCTGATGATCTCCAGTCACATACCAGAGTAATCATTCGAAAAGAATCTGTAACCTGCTGTGGATGTTCAGGAGGAGACTTTATTCACTGTATTAATACTCCGCATGACCTGATCGTATTTCTTTCAGCATTAACACCACAAAAACCATATGAACCACAGAAAGAAAAAAACGATGTAACAAATGAAAGATCAGAACTCATCGATATACAGGAAAAATGGTTTTCAGCCCTCACACACTGCTATGATCAAAAAAAAGGTTGGATAGCAGAACCAGAGCAGGTAATTGCTTCAATGACAAATGAGATCTGGTTTTCACAGGGTCAGCCCCTCATTCGCTTTAGCCTGGCAATGCAAGGTAGTTTATGTGAGTTTTTAACGCAACCATTTTATTCTGATCGTCTCCATGCAGTTCTTTCCTGGTGGTACCATAATGAAGCAACACCAGAAGAAAAAGAAAATTACACACAAATTCTTCAAAAGCCAGTTGCAGAGATGGGAAGAGCTGCAATTGCGCGGGCAATGAACTTGTATAATCACGGAACCTATGAACTAACCGGATTATATGGGAAATAAACTATGCAATGTATAACAGGGATACAGTGTTTTCATACGCATAACCAAATATCTCATCAAAAAGAGAGGCAAACGTGCACCTCCTCTATAAATAAAAGAAAAAGGGGAGCAAAATCAAATATTTGGACGGGCACAGCCCGCAAGTTTTAGATCCTTTCCAAGGCAGCCAATAGCATCAGCACGACAACGTTGACAATGAGACATTTGCCTTATAAATACCTTACATTTTTCTTGCATGGCTTCTTTTTCTGCAAATGTTGGAGGAGAACGATTTGCGAACTTTGCTTGCGCAATGAGGGGGATAATATTTTGATTAAATGCACCAAGCTCAGCAGCTTTTTCTGCGATCTTTGGAATCTCCTCATCATTAATACCAGGAATGTAAACGCAGTTTACTTTGACAAGCATACCTTTTTTCACAGCCATCTCAATGCCAACCAGTTGAGCATGGATAAGAATCTCACCCATCTCTCTACTGGAATAATGCCTCTTTCCTTCGTAATCAATGTACTGGTAGATCTTCGCACATACATCAGGATCAAGCGCATTCATGGTAACAGTGAGGTTTGTTACACCTAATTCATCCAATTTATCAATATATTTTGGAAGAAGAAGACCATTTGTAGAGAGACAAAAGATAAGATCCGAAAATTCATCATGTATGAGGCGCAGGGTCTCAAATGTTTCCGCATTTGCAAGAGGATCACCAGGTCCGGCAATGCCAATCACGTGGATATTTGGATGCTCTGCAACAATCTTGCGGGTAAGAAGAAGAGCACGTTCTGGAGTTAATACCTCACTTGCAACACCAGGACGACTTTCATTCACACAATCAAACTTTCTCACGCAGTAATTGCATTGAACATTGCACTCAGGAGCTACCGCAAGATGAGCTCGACCATATGTATGACTAGCACTTTCACTATAACATGGATGTTCACGGATCTGGCGCAATTGTGTAGGATCATATGCAACGGTGACGCCATTCACATCCACCTTTTCGAAAACCTCATTCGTCATTTCCAGCTCCTCATGTATACTTATTTACTTTTGGTATGAAAAAAGATAAACATTTGTTTGAATATGATTTCAGAGACGAAAACAGTACAGGAGAATTCATGTACATTGGACAGCTTTCTCCTTCTTTGCATCTCCTTTGTCAAATCTTTTCATTATATCTTTGATAGTGCAACATGAGAAACAATACATCACTCATAATTATAAAACATATAATATAATAAAATAGATAAAAATATAATGTTTGATAATATATTTATTCAGTTATCTGTTTTACAACCTGTAAAAATGTATCAGCGGGAAGTGATGCATAATCTTGGTATGTAATCTCTGATGATGAAAACGCCTTCATCACATGATATTGAAGCCAGCTCGCATACATGGATAATGCCCCCATACTTTTTTCAACAGTACTTACCCATTCAGATTGTGTCTGATCTATTGTTTCAGCTTGAGATAGTATTGTCAGAATATCCTGAGCATACAAAACATACCCAGCTCGAAGCGATGCAGGAGCCTCGCTTAGGGAGTACT
>JAITWW010000064.1 GCA_031285085.1 Candidatus Methanofilum arcanum | reverse complement strand
TGGCGCTCAGGTGAGGCTCTCTGTAAAAGATGGGGCAGAGATCGCAAAAAAAACTCTCAATCCAAAGATCGGTGTTGTAGGTGGGATATCGATTCTTGGAACAACTGGTTTTGTGGAGCCTTGGGATGAACATCTCACCTCAAGTATGACTGATCAGATCGCAGCTTCCATGTATCCTGTTATCACTACCGGACGTGAGGGACTTCGGTTTTCAAAGCTCCTGTACCCAGAGTATGATATTGTTTTAGCAGGATCAAAACTGCATGAAGCCCTCGCTTCTGTATCTGATGATAAAAGAGCTATTTTGTGTGGGCTTCCTGGTTTAATTCTTCGATTTTTACGTTCAGATATCGCAACACGTGAAGGCTTTTCTACGGTTGAGGAACTGGTGGCCTCTCCCAGAGGCAAGTATGTTTCGCAGCAGGAGCTCCTCTGTGCAAAAAAACGCTATCCAAACATTCATATCACCATTGTACAGCGGGATGGCACTATTCTTGCAGAATCAGAGGAAGGTACATGAAGGTTGTTGGTGTTGGATGTGGTCCCCATATGGCAACAGAGGAAGCGATTGCACTCATCCGCTGTGCGACTCGAATCTATGGTTCACGTCAGGCTGTTGAGCGAGTTCGTGCATACATTCGAGAAGATGCCGTGATATGCTATAGTTATGATAAAAAAACACTCTCTCTCTTATCTGATGATGCGGTTGTGCTTTCAACCGGTGATCCCTTGATGGCTGGACTTGGAACCCTTCCATCTGCCGTTGTTACTCCTGGGATATCATCGATGCAGCTTGCATGTGCCCGCCTACATCTCTCTTGGGATCTGCTGTGTATTGTCAATGCCCACAGCACTGATCATCACCTTGCTATAGAACGAGCATGTCGGGCTATCTCTGATGGTTATATGGTATTTCTTATCGCAGATCCTGCGTTCAGCATTCAGACACTCGCTGCTTCACTTGTGCGTTCTGGACGGGACAAACATCTCTCTATTGCTGTGTGTGAGGATCTTGGGTACCCCCATGAACGCATCGCATGTGGCACGGCATATGATCCACCAGATGTTTTGAGCTCGCTTTTTTGTGTGCTTGTATGGGAGAGCGAGGAAGTATAAGATACGGGAGAATAAGGTACGGGAGAGTAAGGTACGGGAGAATAGGTACGAGAGGGAGGTTAGATGCCACCAGTTAATGCGTCTTGCACAATATCTAATGGAATTGCAGTGAAGCGCTCATTTGGATCATCGTGAATCCCTTCCCAGATTCGATCAATACTCGCATCGAACCACATCTCTTTTGTGCGACCATGTCTGCCTCGATTTACCAGGCGTGTGTTGATAATGCCAAGCATATTTAGCTCTGATATCAAATCTGATACACGTCTTGATGTCAGTATATCAAGATGGAGTGCAGGAGCTAAGGAACGATATACTCTGGTGATATCTCCTGATATGAAGACCTTTTGCCCATGCTTATGGAGCAGCAACATGCAGAAGAGAACCGTTTTTGATTGAGTTGGAAGGGTTCTGATGCACTCTGTCATGCTGTCTGTTTCAATTTTGTCCTGAGCTTTGTGTACATGCTCTGTTGTTACTTTTTCGGCACGTTCTCGGTCTGCAAGCTCTCCTGATATTCGCAAGAGATCCAAAGCACGACGAGCATCTCCATGCTCCTGAGCGGCAAGTGCTGCGCAGAGAGGGATGACCTCTTCATCGAGAACATCTTGATTGAAACCCATCTCTGCCCTTTGCTCTAAAATATCACAGAGCTGTGGTGCATTATATGGAGGAAAGACGAGTTCCTCTTCTGAAAGTGATGAAAGAACTCGGGGATCCAGAAATGTCTTGAATCCAAGGTCGTTTGAGATACCGATAATTGAGACACGAGAATGTGTGAGATCGCTGTTAATTCGCGTGAGTGTATAGAGCGTGTCGTCCCCACTTTTTTTAACGAGTTTGTCGATCTCATCAAGTACAATGATAAATACTGCTCCGATATGCTCAAACTGCTCAGTCATCTTTGAGTAGATCTGATCTGTTGCAAGCCCTGTCATTGGGATCTGAATTCTTGCTTTGTCACTTGGGTGCTCATCATTATCATCTGAGAGCAACTTTGCGATCTGCGTAAGCACGCGGTATTGGGTGTCGATGATATCACAGTTTATGTGAATAACCTGACAGTATGATTTCATCTTACGACTTACTGTTTCAAGTTCACCTCCAACATACCGCACTGAGGCTGTTTTTCCTGTTCCTGTTTTTCCGTAGATAAGGATATTGGATGGCGTTTCTGATTGAAGTGATGGTGCAAGGATTGCAGCGAGTTGGTCGATCTGTTCCTTTCGGTGGGGGAGGATATGAGGGCGATATGAATGACGAAGAACCTCTCGGTCTTTAAATATTTTATTGATTGATATATATTTTCCAAATAACCCTGTGTCTTCACTATTCTCTAGCATTGTGCGTACCTGTACTAGTTGGTGTTGACAGTAATAGGGATTAGTATATGATGTTCGTATATGGTGCTGACCTCTGGAATGTATTCTATTTGTGCTTTAAAAATCACTTAACCGTGATTGTGACTTTGCTTTTTGGATTAAAGTAATGTGCTGGTGCCAGGATGTTTGCCTGAGGAGTCCAGTCACCAATAACATGGCCTCATCAGGAGTGTCACAAAGATATGGTTTTTGCTCTGTTGCTTTTCGTGAGACCTCTCGAACAACCCATACCCCAAGAGGAGCCCAGTACTCACGGGATGTATATCTGACAACGATCACCTGTGCAGATCGTCTGATAGCTGCCAGGTGCTCAAGTACAGCAAGCCGTGCTGCATAATATCCACCTGCAATCGGTGAGTACCCTTGTTTCTTTTTTCCCTCTCGATCGCTTACGATGACCTCCTGCTCACCTCCCCAGAGTGATCCTGCTTCCCAGGCTTCTACCATCTCATACTCCCATGCACCAGGCAAAAATATCATAGCAATCGCGTTTCCATACTCCTGTGCAAAAAGAACATAGCAGGAATTGATCGAGTTGTATCGTGAAATCTCCTGTTTTAACTGTTTTGCAACAATATCATCAGTTGCTGTGATAGACCAGCGTGTTGGAACAAGATGTCTTCGTTTCTCTCTTCCAAGTAAGCCAGCAGAGAGTAACTGGCTGATCTGGTAGATATCTGTATTTCCCTGAATTAACTCCTGACACGCTCCCGTTGCACCTAAGTCTGTATCAGATGTTACTTTATCTACGATACGTGGGACCACTGCATTATCAATCACTTCACACCGTGCAATCTCACCAGATCTCCCAACTGGTGTGATGACCGTGCCAAATGAGACATCCCATGAGATAGGTTTTGAAAATCGGGTCTCGACATCAAGTGGTTTTACGGAGAGTGCGATCTCTTGCATAGCATGGGTGTACCTTTCAGTTCCTGCATGTTTTCCGCGAATTGTCTCTGCACGAATGCCAACAATATCTGCAATTGACTGCTTTGCTGTCATCCAATCTGGAGGGTGGTCTGGATCCCGTGTCATGAGAGGGTGCAGCGCAACAGATGGATAGCCATAGCTCCCAACAAACACCGATGGTGTGGCTCCCATGTACTCTTCAATGGGTGTGATGGTCTTTGCATGTAAAAACCGTGCCGTGATGGGACAGTGCGAAAGACCACACATTCCTTTTCCTTTACATGTTACACATGGGCGCACACCATCCCCCTCATCTTATGATATGTATACTGACATCATTTATACTGACATTTTATACTGATATTTGAGATGATGCAAGAAGTTCTCGTGCCTCATCAGCCCATCTCAAAACTGCTTCTGTATCGAGATAATCTCCTTCTTTCATTTTTGCAAGTATCGCAACATCTCGGTCCCCTTTGTCTAATATCTCCATATTCACTCTCCCTGCGAAATATCCTTCAATCACAGGCTTTGTGTAGACACGAAGGGGTGCGCTTGCGTTTTTTGCGATGTTCAGGTTTTTTTCATCTCCATCTTTGAGGGTATATCCAACTGTACAGACTGCAACTGGCTGATCATTCATATGTGCTTTGTATCTCTCGATGTACTCAGCAAAGTACTTGATCCACTTTCCAAGGTACAGGGGGCATGCAAGCACGAGTGCATCATATGACTGCGGTGATTCAAGTGCATCTGCTCGAGAGATAGTGACAGTATCTCCTGCTGCAGTGAATCTGGATTTCAGAATCTCGCATACTGCATGAGTTGTTCCATATTTTCCTGCGTACACGATTAAGATCTTCATCTGTAGTACTCTGCAGGAGAAAATATCTCTCTATCTCTCGTGGCACATGGGTATCTTCCAGTATGCATTGCCTATGAAGAAATGAAACTATTGATTTTCATTTCAATAAGATTATATATTGGTAATTGCTTAGATTTATAATGATCATCTCTGCGCACACCATCTATTGCGAACACTTAAATATATGAAAATACTTGGGGAAAGTGTATTCCTCTCAATAAAACTTAGAAAAATTTCGATTTTCATTCAAATTACGGGCGTGAGTGCTGTAGTGCTCCTCCTCTCTTATAAAATGGTTCTTCTTTTGAATAGCTGCCTTACTTATGTGTGCAACATAGTATTTACACCATAGACTTTAAATACTAATAAGCAGACGTTATACTAAATTCTTATAAATTATTGGCAAAGAACACGAAAAATGTAATTTTAGGATTAAATAATGGTTCGATCTATTGGGCGTGTAGAACATATAAGGGGAACAAAAATGCTGATCGTGCGGATTGACGCAGCAAACCTTCCCAAACTGTATTGCACGGTCATTGATAGAAAATGGAATCCAGTTGGGAAACTTGTTGAGATATTTGGCAATATCTCTGCACCGTATGCCGCAGTAATATGTACGGGTTCTGATTTTACCACACTTGTTGGTGAAAAGGTTTTCGTCAAATAATCCTGTTATTTTGGTTATTTAACCGTATATGCAAGTAGCCTTTTTGGCTGTGCTGAGTGATTTCTTACCTATTTGTAAAAGGAGTATACAATGTCTGAAGAGTTGGAGCGGTTACGTACCCTTCAAAAAGAGAGAGAAGCTTTAAAAAACCGTGTTGGAAACCGAGTAACGGAGACAGCAAAGCAGATTGAAAATCAAACTGAGTCGGTTTGCCCAGAATGTGGGGGAAGGCAGCTTGTGCATGACTATGAACGGGCAGAGCTCGTTTGTCAGACCTGTGGTCTTGTGGTTGATGCTGAGTTTATTGACAGAGGCCCAGAATGGCGTGCATTTGATCATGATCAACGCATGAAGCGCTCCCGTGTGGGTGCTCCAATGACTTTTACGATTCACGATAAGGGTCTGTCAACAATGATTGACTGGCGAAACCGTGACAGTTATGGTCGAGCGATCTCGTCAAAGAATCGTGCTCAGTTGTATCGTCTGCGTAAGTGGCAGCGTCGTATTCGAGTAAGCAATGCAACAGAGCGTAATCTGGCATTTGCTCTGTCTGAGTTGGATCGTATGGCGTCTGCGCTCGGTCTGCCTCGAAATGTTCGAGAGACAGCAGCGGTTGTGTATCGTGATGCAGTTGATAAAAATCTGATTCGAGGGCGTAGTATTGAAGGTGTTGCAGCAGCTGCTTTGTATGCAGCATGTCGTCAATGCAGTGTTCCCCGTACTCTTGATGAGATAGCAGAAGTTTCCCGTGTCTCCCGGAAGGAGATCGGACGAACATACCGTTTTATCTCTCGTGAGCTTGGGTTGAAGCTGCTTCCAACATCTCCAATTGATTATGTGCCTAGGTTCTGTTCAGGTCTTTCTTTAAAAGGAGAGGTTCAGTCTCGTGCTGTTGAGATCTTGCGCCAGGCTGGAGAGCGTGAGCTTACCAGTGGGCGTGGGCCAACTGGTGTTGCAGCTGCTGCTATCTACATCTCATCTATTTTGGGTGGAGAACGCAGGACTCAACGTGAGGTTGCAGAGGTTGCAGGTGTAACAGAGGTTACCATTCGAAATCGGTATAAAGAACTTGCCGAGAAATTAGATATTGAAATTATTTTATAACCTTTTTTTGGGCTTGTAGATCAGGGGTAGATCGTTACGTTCGCAACGTAAAGGCCGCGGGTCCGAATCCCGCCAAGTCCACTCCTGTACTATTTTTCTTTGCTGCATCATTTCCAAGGGTAATATTTCGCTGTTTTTCGTGAACACCTTCTAAAAAAGGGATTTAACATCCCTCGCAGGCAATGCCTGACTGATAATGGAACTCCTTTATGAACAGGGTGATTCCGCCGGATACGGTCGAGGTATCGGTCGTGGTGAGGGTTGAGGTAAGCTCGTTATAGTGTTCGAGGATAGAGACGAGTTCGGGGATGGAGATGAGATCGAGGATAGAGATGATTTGTGGGCTTATCATGGCGACACCACTTGGAGTGAGATCCCCTGTATTGATAATGTATGTTGCACCCTGATACGTGAGAGTATATGGATCAGAACCAAAATTCCCTGCGTTGATCGTGATCTGCGCAGCAGTGGGGAAGGGATTTCCATTTGGTAAACCATTGTCCGTGAGCACAAGATCTCCAGTAAGAGGGTTGCCGAGTATACGATACTGTGTCCCAGCATACTCCACAGTAACCATATCAGGACCTCCAGGGTTAGGGTTTCTTCCGAAGTACAGTCTATCCCCCCCTGGGGCAACCGCCTCCCAAGCCGGAAAATTATGAATAAAAGAAGCTTTTGGTTCTTTCAAATGTTAGTTGATAACGTTGGCTCTCTCCCTCAGATCCTCCGTTATCATTCGTATTACACCATAAGTATAACCCTATGAAGTTGTATGTCAACTAACCATGGGAAACATCACTCTTTTAATTCCTTCTCACTCAATCCAGTCGCTTTACACACCGTTTCTATATCAACACCTGCTGAAATCATC
>JAITWW010000049.1 GCA_031285085.1 Candidatus Methanofilum arcanum | reverse complement strand
CTTTATCGGGATATATCGGCACCTTCTTGTCACTTTCCGATACTTTATCGGGATATATCGGCACCTTCTTGTCACCTTCCGATACTTTATCGGGATATATCGGCACCTTGTCGTCACTTTCCGATTTTTTATCGGGATATATCGGCACCTTGTCGTCATTTTCCGATTTTTTATCGGGATATATCGGCACCTTGTCGTCATTTTCCGATTCTTTATCTGGATATATCGGCACCTTGTCAGTCTCATCACTATAAAATACAACGACAAATCCAGTTTTTAACATTTGAAAATCGACTCTTACTCCTGCATTTTTACATACATTTGCTATTCTTCGAAGTCCAGTTCCAAATGTTTCAACATCTTTTGAATAATACAACATTTGTGCGAGCTGCGGATTGCGTTTTATTGACCGTTCTGAACCTTCGATAAAATCATGTGGTGTCAATCCGTGCGGAAAAGTACCAGCATTGTATATTTCAACTCTGTTTTTATATATTGAAATCTCATTATTTTGTAATATACTATAATCCCTATGACAGAATGAATTAATCAATGCTTCACGTACTGCTTCCATTGGAATTTCAGGGATCTCCTTGCGTTCAAGTGAACCATCAAACTCCACACGCCATTTGATATTGTTTTTTATATATTTTTCAGCAGAATCAACCAGATCAGTAACCGTTCCACGTTCCCGTTTAATATCATTGAAAGTCAGGCGTTCATGTGATGCAAAAATCGCCATTTGATTTTCAAGGTCATTTTTTTTGCAAAACATAATTTTTGCTGTATTGGTTAAGCGATCAGATCGTAGTAGATCAAGCTTCGTCAAAATATCTTTTTTTGAAGTGTACGTATAGTCCATACGACCATTTGCGTTTGATTTTTCTATAAAACGAATGAGTGCAGGTTCGTGAATATCAGCTGTACTCCTATCAGATAGCATACTATCCCACGGTGTAGCTTCGGTTATTTGTTTTGTAAAGTATTTTCTAAGCTCTAAAGGAGATAAGGCTCTATCTTCATCAGCAATACGAGTGTAAGCTCTGCCGTAAGCAAAGTATGGTGTATTATCCCCTTCAAAAGTGACCTTAATGCAAGCTTTATTATCAAGCACTATTGCAGTGATTATGGGGCACAATTCAGGTTCAATGTGGGTAGCGATAGCTTGACTGACATCACGCAGTGTCTTTTCAGTTAGAGTTTGTCCAACAACTACTCCATCACTGCGAACCCCAAAATAAAGTTCACCACAATTATGTTTGTTGAGCATAGCTGCAATAGATATTACTCCTTCTTTTAGCTCGCCCGTGGATTTTTTATATTCGACGGTTTCAGATTCTTTTCCAAGCCTCAATTAAAATCGCCTCTAAAACTCTCATTTCTGAAATCGTCAACCCCATCTCCGTACCCCTTCTTGCTATCGGGCATGAGGTGATAAGGAAGTGAAACGTTTTTTCCAGTTTCTATATCATTGCGATAGATATGTGAAAGTGTTGATGCTACTTGACAATATATTTATGTACCACAGGATGTTGTAACATTCGTAAGAGTTTACTTCGTGTTCGCATAAGGCTATTAATGAGTGGCAAATAAGCTACTATTATCTCAGCTGCTGACCTCTGAATGCCTGGGTTCGCGAAAAATCTTTATTTTTTGAAAAACATGACGGATTGTGCAACACAGCAGGATACAGTATGACAAAGATAAGAGCTCAGGCCGTGGAGATACTCCAAGACATTCCAGATGATAAAATGGTCATTGTAATTGAAATACTAAAAGGGTTGCGTTCGCTCTATTCTCAAAATGAGAAACCTGCTACTCACAGGGAAATAAACTCTCATGCTATGGGAATTTTCAACAAATACGCAAACAAAGACTTACTTCCTGTGGAAAAAAAAGCGTGGGGCGAGGCGGTGAAAGAAAAACATGCGTTTTAAACTTGGAGTTTTGTATCTGTCGGGGAAAAGTGTGTTGAAAGAGTGAAACAGCATAATTTCTATAATGTATAAAAAATGCTCATATCACGATGGTTCTAAATTTTGCAGTTATCTCTTTTTCAGCTCCATGCAAAAGGAAATGGAGAACATATTTATGAATCATCTGAATTGCTTTTGCACAAATATGTATGTATTCAGATTCAATATGTTCCTATGAGTTTACTTCCCCCCTATCATCTCACTATTCCAATCCTATTTCTTCTCCTGTGTGCACTCTGTGGAGTAGGAGTAGCACAATCTCCTTCTGACATCTCACAGATCTCCATTACCTCGGTAATATGTACGCCAGAAGTCTATGAACCAGGGGACAGAGGCACTGTTGAACTCACCATACAAAATAGAGGAAATAGCAGTGTGCAACTGGAATCTGTCACTATGACAGGAAGTGGCGTCCAGGTCATCACTCCATCATATACCATTGTAAGTCCTATCGGCAGTGGTGACTCCAGAAATTATCTTTTCGATATCATCGCACCAATAGAGCCAGGAGTCTACTACCCATATATCTCTGTAAACTCCGTTTATTCTGGCTTTTTTAAATATCCTGTTTCTATCCGCGTTGACTCAAAAAAACCTTTCATTGCCATAAGCCAGGCTCCACCCTCCCTCACAAAAAATCGAGAAACAAGCTTGCAGATCCAGGTTGCAAACAGTCGTCCAGACACTATTCGAAATGTGCAGGTGATACCCTCTATTCAGGGGAAACCTGCAGCCGAGATCATGGAAATTATCCCAGACAAGTATTTTATTGGAACACTTGAAATGGGAGAGGCGAGATCAGTAGATTTTTCTCTCACTCCCACTATTGAGACAGATCTTCACTTTATTCTCTCTTATCAGAATGGAGATAATACCCATGAATCTGAAATAATCTTTCCCATGCAGTTCTCAGTTAATAAAAGACAGGCTGACATGGCCCTTTCATCGGTATCATTCAGTACTGTAAATGGTGTGCAACAGGTAACTGGAGATATCACAAACATCGGCCTTGAGACCGCATACTCAGTCACTGCCACTATTGAAGGTGCAAACCCTGTCTTTCCGTACAAAGATTATGTCCTTGGAACCCTGGGTCCAGATGACTTTGCAAACTTCGAGCTTACTTTTGAGCCACAAGAGGGTACCAACACGGCAATAATCATTGTTACATTCAAAGATGGAGATGGAAACCAGTACAGCACATCCCTTCCCATTGAACTTGGTGGTCCAGTAAGTACTATGCCATATATCGCATCCAGCTCAGGCAGTAGCGGAGGTGGTGGCGGTCAGAGCATGCAATTTAGAAGTGCAGGCGGAAGTAGAAATACCGTCATGGTAGCAGGTGGCCCAGGCCCTATGGGAGGATCTAGTGGGAGTAGAACAACTGAAGAGACTCCTTCGAATTCCCCACCTCATCTCTACATCGCTATCCTCATCCTTGTCATAGGTGGTGGTGCCGTATATCTCTATCATAGAAAACAATCGCCTAAAAAAGGGAAAAAAATTGGCAGAAAGGGACGAAAAGACATCAGCCTCATGAAAGAGATTGAATCATATGATGCAGAGCCCTCAGCCGATGATCCAACAGGAGAGATCTCCACACCCCATAGAAGCGATGAGAAGTGATATGACCCCGATCCTTCAGTTCTCAGATGTTTCAAAGATCTACCCCCTCCCTGCTGGAGATGTCATTGCCTTACACAGGGTGAGTTTCACGGTTCAAAAAGGTGAATTCGTTGCTGTCATGGGTCCTTCAGGCTCAGGAAAAACAACCCTTCTCAATCTCATGGGCTGCCTTGACGTCCCAACAGAAGGTGAGATCTCTATCAATGAAATACCAATAGCAGAGATGAGTGACAATGAACTTACTCATCTCCGTCTCACTACAATCGGCTTTATTTTTCAACAATTCAACCTCTTTTCCCTTCTCAATATCATAGAAAATGTCACCTTCCCCCAAATTATGAAGGAAAAAGGAAACGTCAGTTACAGACATGCTCATCAGATCCTCACATCCCTTGGGCTCGATAAGAAACTCTACACTCATCGACCAAATGAGCTCTCTGGAGGTCAACAACAACGCGTTGCCATTGCCCGTGCCATGATCAATGATCCACCCCTCCTCCTCTGTGACGAACCAACAGGAAATCTCGACAGCAAAACAGGAAAAGACATTATGGACATGCTCTCTTTGCTTCACCAAGCCGGTCGGACCATCATCATGGTCACACATGACCATCAAAGCGCTGGATATGCAACGCGAATCATACGCATCAGAGATGGAGAGATAGAATGATATTTCTTGAACTTGCCAAACGAAACCTACGGCTCCATTATATTCGAACCATCCTTGCTATGCTTGGCATTGCAATCGGCGTCATTGCCATCGCCACGCTTGGCATTCTTGGAAACATGATGTACTTAAGCATCAGTTCCCAGTTTTCAGACATTGGAAGCGTCATGAATATTAACCCTGGCCGAGATGCACCAATGGATGCTGACAACAGAGGATATCTTACTGAACGCCACCTTCAAACCATCCAACAAATCACCATTCCTGACCCTGCAATTGGTGTCTACTCAGGATCAGACATCATGCAGTTTCGAAACAGCAGATCATGGACGAATATATATGGACTGAGTATGCAGGACATGCCAACGGTTGCTGAGATAGAAGAAGGCATCTTTCCTCGTACCTCTGGGACAGCAGCTATCGGAAAAACCCTTGCAGAAGACAATAACTTCAAATTGGGAGACAAAGTTGAACTCTTAAAGCTTGGAAATGTCGAGATCGTTGGTATTTTGAAAAACTCTGAAACTCGTATGAGTGGACTCTCTGCCGACCGAGCTTTTGTCATCACCAAAGAGTGGTACACCTCGGTCTTTGACAGCCTTGGGTACGACTCAGTTCTCGTAAAACTCAGTGACACATCAAAGTACGCACAGCTCATGAGCACTGTCGAGACTGCTCTCAACAAACGCGATAAAACAATCATCAATATCTGGGACACATCCTCATTCTCAGAGATGCTTTCAGACTCGGTTGGGCAGATTTCGATGTTTTTAACTGCAATTGGTGGTGTTTCGCTTCTTGTTGCAGGGGTAAGTATCTTTAATATCATGATTATGTCCGTCAATGAACGTATCACAGAGATTGGCATTATGCGAAGCATTGGCGTTCTTCGTCGAGAGATCATGGTCATGTTTGTCTATGAAGGTGTCTTGCTTGGAACAATTGGAAGCATTGCTGGAGGTGTACTCAGCCTTCTTGCTGGCTACGCCATTGGAAACCTCATGGACATGAATGAGCATTTTTTCAATATCTCAAATGCACTCCCTGTTCTCCAGGCGATATCCATGGGAATTTTGCTTTGCCTCCTCTGCACATTATATCCTGCATACATGGCCTCAAAACAGAACCCAATCGATGCAATACGCCA
>JAITWW010000139.1 GCA_031285085.1 Candidatus Methanofilum arcanum | reverse complement strand
TTATTGATGTAAATCGTTTCATTGATAATCCACCAAGATCTCGCAACGAGACCATAGCCTCTTTAATGCGACGAGCCCATATCTGTGAAGAGCGGGGTAGTGGATGGGATAAAATTGCCCTGCAATGTGAAATTCATCAATTACCATCCCCAAAAGTTGATATATACACTGATAGTACCAGAGTAACTCTCTTTTCATATATTCCTTTCAACAAGATTCCTTTGAAAGAAAAGAAATGGTGCTGTTACATGCATGCATGTTTGAAACAAGTCCGTGGAGAACAAATGACAAATACTTCACTGCGGGATAGATTTGGTTTGTCAGAAGGAGGAAAATCTGCAATTTCAAGACTTATTACGAGTTCCATCGAAGATGGACTCATCAAAGCACTGGATCCAAATACCGCTCCAAGATATATGTCTTATGTACCATTTTGGGCATAACCTAAGTTGATGGTAAGTTCCAGATCCACATATTCCACAATAAATTTTCCTTCAATCACGAAATAGAGCACAATCTAAGTTGCTGGCAAGTTCCAAATCCGTAGATTCGACAATAAATTATCCTTCAATCGTGAAATAGAGCATAATCTAAGTTGATGGTAAGTTGACGATCCACATATTCCACAATAAATTATCCCTCAATCACGAAATAGAGCAAAATCTAAGTTGATGGTAAGTTGATGATTCATTGATCTCGTACCATAACCTGAATACCTCCTACACCAAATATATGCCCACTAGTTTTACGAGCAGAACCCATGCAACTCATACATCACCTGGTAAAATGCGTTCAAGCACTCACTGACGGATGTGGTTATGAAAAGAACAGCATAATCCTCTCAACAGAAAAAGAACAAAGTGATCGATGTCCTTATGAGATTGGCACCGCCATGAACATCTCATTTGGAGGAAAAAACACCTACTTTACAAGTACACATCCACAGGATGCTACTACAAAACCAGAGTACATGTTCTCTGCTGCACTTACAAAACCTGCCCACCGTGCCTCAGCAGCAGCAATTATAGCTGGAATGAGCGGATTTCTCTGCTTTTCTCGTATCCTAGGTGCCTGTGCAAAAGAATGTCATCAGGAGTGCATAGAAAGCATCAAGAAGCAGATCGGAGTGAAAAAAGTCTACTGCCTCGGAGAGATGAAGCAGATTCGAGATCTCATCTCTGATCAGATCGTCTCAGATCCATCAGATGCAGAACTCATTCTTTTGAGTATTGATGGATTAAATGAAGATACCACATATAATGTAGAGTCAAAAACACCCATGCTCTGCATCGGTCCATCTATTGGGGGAATTGCAAGTCTATTTGAATGCGAACATGCCTGCCCATGTGGACGCACCACAAAGCAACAAACAGAACTCTAACCACAAGGATACAAAAAGGAGAGAGAGGAACTCATGTTATTTGGCTCATCAGGAATCAGACGCAGCTATGATGATACATTTCCTGTGCTTGGCATGAGAGTAGGTGCAGCAGTTGCACATCTCATCGGCACAGGAAACAGTATCGCACTTGGGCATGACAGCAGGAAAACAAGCCCGCTTCTCTATCAGAGTCTCACCGCAGGCTGCCTTGCAAATGGAGTAAATGTCGCACATTGTGGCCTTGTTCCAACCCCTACGGTTGCATATGCAGGAAGAAAACATGCTGCAAGCGCCATGATAACAGCATCCCATAACCCAGAACCAGACAATGGTATCAAACTCTTTACACCAGATGGAGCCTCATTTTCCCATGATGCACAGGAAAAAATAGAAGCATTCCTGATGCATGAAGAAAAAGAAACAAAGAGATATGGATCCTGGAATGAGCAGGGAACAACATACATGAGTGATGCCATCTCATCTCATAAGAAAGCTATTCTAAAGAACTGCTCAGATATTGATGGAACTCCACTTATCCTTGACTGTGGAAATGGGGCAGGGTGCACCATATCACCGGCACTTCTCAGTGAAGCTGGTGCAAAACTCCATACTATCAATGGACAAACTGCACCACTGTTTGCCCGTCCATCTGAACCACTAGAGGTACATCTTCCATACATCCCGAAAATGATCCAAAAAATAGGTGCAAAAGCAGCACTCATTCATGATGGAGATGCAGATCGTCTCATGGCATTTGATGATAAAGGAAGATATATTCCAGGCGATCAACTGCTCCTCTTGTTTGCAAGACATCTTGGCGTACAAAAAGTTGTTACCACATATGATGCTTCCATGGTACTCGAAGAACAGGTAGATGTCAGACGCACGCCTGTTGGAGACGCCCATGTTTCATTGGAACTCAAACAATGGGGAGATCTCGGAGGAGAACCATCTGGTGCCTGGATCTTTCCAACTCTCTCATACTGCCCAGATGGTCCTCATGCAGCCTGTGTGCTTGCAGAGATTGCATCCGAGACGCTGCTCTCAGAAGAGATCGACTCAATTCCTGTATATCCTATCTTACGGGAATCTCTCCGTATCGAAGATCACTTTTCGATTATGTATGCACTTGGTGCAGAAAATCCAACTGATGGATTCAGATTTGAGACCGAAGATGGCTGGTGTCTCATTCGTGCAAGTGGGACGGAGGCAAAGATCCGAATCACCGCAGAAGGAAAGAATGAAAGCACGGCAAAAGAACTGCTTGCCAAGGGACATGAGTATGTTTGTGCCGGAAAAGAGCAAATAAAAAAGGGAAAACCAAAAAATGGAGAGAGTAAGATAGAGCGAGGTGATATATGAAGAAAATTCCTCCAAAACAATGTATTGTGCTCGCAGCCGGGGAAGGTACCCGTATGCGGCCACTCACCGGATCCAGACCAAAAGTCATGATTCCGATTGCAAACCGCCCCATGCTTGAACATCTCCTCTGTGCAGTCAGAGACAGCGGGATAACAGAGTTTGTTTTGGTAGTAGGGTACAAAGAGCAGGCAATTCGAGAACATTTTGGAGATGGGAGTCGGTTTGGAATAGAGATACAATATGCACGGCAAAGAAAACAAGCTGGAACTGCTGACGCCCTTCTGACTGCAAAACCACATGTTCGAGGGCGTTTTCTCATGATAAATGGGGACATGCTCCTCTCATGTACAGATATCATCGCAGTTTTAAACTCAGACGCTCCTACCATCGGCGTCTGTGCCACTCTAGATCCAAGCAAATATGGAATTGTAACCATTGAGAGTGAGGGAGAGAGTACGCAGGAGATGATAGTGACTTCACTTGAAGAGAAATCAGATACCCCCGCATCATCACTCATTAATTGCGGAATCTATCATTTTGATAGAGATATCTTTGATTATCTGGCAGAGGTCACAGCTTCAGCCAGAGGTGAACTCGAACTCGTAGATGCGCTCATGCCATATATACAAGCACGATCTCTTCATGCAGTAGAGACAAAAAGCTGGGCAGACCTTGGATCTCCTTGGGATCTGCTAGATGTAAACATGAATCTACTCGAAGCAGAATCTCCGCAGATCGCATCAGATGCCATCATAGAAGAGGGAGTGTATCTGCATGGTTCTGTTTCCATTGGATCTGGGACGGTTATCAAGTCTGGAACCTATATAGAAGGACCATGCATCATTGGAAAAAATGCAAAAATCGGCCCCCATACCTATATCAGAGGTGCAACCTCAGTTGGAGACAACTGTCATATTGGGCATAGCACTGAGATTAAAAACTCAATTGTTTTTTCAGATACGAATCTTCCCCATTTTAACTATATCGGTGATACCATTGTTGGAAGTGGGTGTAACTTTGGTGCAGGCACAAAGGTTGCAAATCTTCGCCACGACAAAGCAGTGATTAAAGTTGGCGGAGTGAGTACCGGGCGCAGGAAGTTTGGTGCCGTCATAGGAGATCATGTCCTGTTTGGTATCAACTGTGCTGTAAATGTTGGAGCTCGTATCGGCAATAACTGTTCATTTGCTCCTGGAACACGAGTGCATGGAGATATCTTTGATGAAACCATATATCGGGAGTAAAAAATAGAAGCAATATATCAATGAGATGAAAACCAGAGTAAAGCTAAAATCCCTAAAAACAATAAAAAGCAAAATAAAGGAAAGAAAACAGGTATATGCAAGCAATTATTCTCGCAGCAGGTGAAGGAAGCAGACTTCGACCATTAACACAAAACTGCCCAAAAGCCCTCCTTCCAGTAGCTGGAAAACCCATTCTTGGGCATGTAATCAGTTCATTACATGCAGCAGGAGTACGTGATATCATCGTGGTTGTTGGGTATCGCTCTGAGATGGTCATGAAGTACCTCTCATCATTTGATGATATCTCTGTTGTGCATCAAAAAAATCAACTCGGGACTGCTGATGCCGTAGCAGCGGCACTTCCACTTGTAACAGATGATCTGCTCATTCTTCCTGGTGATAACTATATCTCTTCTGCTTCGATACGAGCCCTTATGCAACACAAAAACGCCATATTAGTGACTCGGAGTAAGGAGTCTGCACGATATGGCGTGCTCACCCTCAAGGACAACTATATCCTCTCGATTCAAGAAAAGCCAAAGCATGTAACAAGTATGCTCATCAGCTGCGGAGCGTACCGCATCGCTCAGTCCCTTTGTGCATCCATTCCCTCATATGGATATAATATGACTGATTTTTTTGATGCAATCATCTCTCATGTACCATTTGCTGCGGTGCATACCGATGAGTGGGGAGATGCAATCTGGCCCTGGCATCTCCTTGGGCTAAATGACTCACTTCTCTTACATACTCCCGCTCTCAAACATGGAAAGATCAGCTCCCATGCCATAATTGAAGGACTTGTTTTCATTGGAAAAGGTGCCACAATTGGCCCATATACACACATTAAAGGTCCAACGTACATTGGAGAGGATGTGACACTGCCATCACATGTAGTTATTGGGCCTGGGTGTAGTATTGGGGCACGAAGCTATATCGGAGCATTCACAACGCTTTCACACTCACTTCTCATGGAGGATGTTACCATCCTGGAACAGGGATATATTGCAGACTCTGTGATCGGAGAGCGAAGCCATATTCATGCAGCAACAAAACTCGTACCAAGTGAGGGTGTCATGAAGATGGCTCAGGGGGATCTGATTGAGAGTTCATTTGGTGCAATTATTGGGTCAGATACAATCATTGGTGCAGGAAGTATGATCTCTCATGCCATTATTGGAAATGGGGCTGATATTGGCATGGACACTCGGATTTGTTCTGCTCAAATTAGTGATAATATGCAGGTGTGTTAATGTGCGGAATTATTGGATATGGTGGCTTTCGTGAAGCTGGACCAGTATTATTGCAAGGGCTTTTACTCCTTGAGTACCGGGGATATGATTCATTTGGTATTGCGGTAGATGGAGGGGATAGACTTCATGCCATAAAACGAGTTGGAAGAATCTCAGATCTACCAAACGATAAGCCATTATTTCCATCCTTAGCCAGTGATGGAGAGAAAAACTGGCATGTTGGAATTGGTCATACAAGATGGGCTACGCATGGACCTCCATCTGATAAAAACGCCCACCCTCACTATGACTGCACCGGAAAGATAGCAATTGTGCATAATGGCATTATTGAAAACTATCACCCACTCAAAGAACAGCTGATTCGTGATGGCCATAGCTTCTCTTCTGATACCGACAGTGAGGTCATTGCACATCTTATTGAAGAAGCATATTTTGAAAAGAAAGAAGAAGGGCCTATCCCAAAAAGAAGACTTGCGGAAGCGGTAGAGATCGTAACAGGCAAGATTTTTGGTTCATATGCTATTTTAGTAACTGCTGTTGGTGTAGATGAGATCGTGGCGGTGCGATCAAGTGGTCCTTTGGTACTTGGGATTGGTGACTCGGAGTTCATATTTGCATCAGATATGCTTCCTATTATCGAGTATACAAATCGGGTTGTATATCCAGATGATGGAGATATTGTCTGTGTAACAAACTCGGGGTATCATATCCATCGAAAAGGAGATGGGAAGAGAGCATTAGACTCAAGATCAGAAGCAGAACGAAAAGAAGAGTATCCAATAACGGTGCTGAGTCTCACTTTGCAGCAGGTGAAGAAAGGTGGATACCCCCATTATATGCTCAAAGAGATCTATGAAGAACCAGAGGTGCTCTATCAAGCAGTGCATTCCCTCACCCCAGATACAATTCCGCAGATTCTTTTGGATGAGGATTATATAACTGTCGTCGCCTGTGGTACATCATATCATGCCGGGATGATCTTTGCACACCTGCTTGAAGCAATGAGTGAAAAGATTGTCAAACTGGAGATTGGCTCTGAGTTTAAGTATGCACATTCTCCGGTTCGTGGCGTGCTCCTCACCATATCTCAATCAGGAGAAACAGCAGATACCGTTGCTGCTGTCAGAAGGGGAGGCTGTTTTAATAGAGAGACAGTTGCCATTACCAATGTGCTTGGAAGTTCTATCACCAGAGAGGCAGATCATACCCTGCTTATGCATGCTGGCCCAGAGATCAGTGTTGCGGCAACGAAGTCATTTATTGCCCAGCTTGGGGTGCTGCTCCAGATGGTAAATATAATGAGTGGGGAGATATGTGGAGAAGAACTCTCACATGTGCATAAAGCAATTGTACCGATTCTCTCACTTTCTTATGATGCTGCAGTTGATATCTGTGCTCACAGCGAGCATATGTTTTATGTTGGAAGGGGGGTGTTTTACCCTGTTGTGATGGAAGGAGCATTAAAACTCAAAGAGATCTCATATATCCATGCCGAAGCATATGCCGCGGGAGAGTTAAAACATGGTCCTTTTGCTCTTTTATCCCCAGAAACACCTGTTGTTGCAGTCTGCCTTCCAGGACCAAGCTATGCGGTTATGACAGGAAACCTCAAAGAGATAAAAGCAAGGGGAGCTCCTTTAATCGTGCTTGGAGACCCACATGCTCCTGAGCTCATTGATATCGCAGACTGTATCATTCCAATCAAGCATGAGGGCATGATGACAGATATCATTACGACATCAGTTGCCTTACAGCTGCTTGCATATTATGTTGCGGTGAAACTTGGGCGAGATATTGACAAACCGCGAAATCTTGCAAAAAGTGTAACGGTGGAATGATGAACAAAGAGCAAAAAAAGATGACCATTTCAATTATTGGTCCATCATCTCGTTTTTTGTCAGGTATATCATATTATACGACTCGCCTCTCAAACGCTCTGGCACCGTCGTATCATGTGCAAGCTCTCCTTTTTCGAGATATGCTTCCAACGTTTTTGTTTCCAGGAGCAGAGAGGGTTGGAAGTTCTTTATCTACCTTGACATATGATCCAGATGTTGTGGTGCATGAGGACATTGATTGGTATAATCCTCTCAGCTGGTACAGGGCATATGCAAAGGCTCGACAAGGTGATCTCTGCATCTTTGAGTGGTGGACCTCAAGTGTATCACATATGTACCTCTGTATTGCGATGTTTCTTCTGCTGCGAAGAGTTCCTCTTATTATGGAGTTTCATGAGGTAGTAGATCCCCTGGAAGATGCGATACTGCCGATCAAAATCTATTCGCGTGTGATGGGGAGAATGATTCGTGGATTATGCACGAGATATATTGTGCATTCTGCTTTTGATCAGGCATTGATTGCAGAGAAATATGGAATAAAAGCAGAAGAGATCGAGATTGTTCCTATCGGATTATTTGATCAATACCCCCATCTTCCAACAGATACTGCACGTCATAAACTTGGCATTCCACTCCAGTATTCAAAAATAATTCTATTTTTTGGACTCATTCGCCCATATAAGGGAGTTTCACAACTGGTCGAAGCATTTGAGCACCTCTCAGCTGATGAAAAAGAACATACTCTTTTACTCATTGCAGGAGAGCCATGGGAGGATGCGGATGCACTTTGCAGAATAGAAGCATCAAAAGATCAAGAGCATATCAGACTCGTTGCAACGTACATCAGTGATGAGGAGATTCCTTATTATTTTTCTGCTGCTGATGTACTTGTACTTCCATATACCCGTGCATCCCAAAGTGCGGTGGCTCATATTGGGATCGCATATGGAATGCCAATTATTGCAACAAAAGTGGGTGGTTTGATCGAGAGCTTGAGTAAGTATGAAGGAACTCACTTTGTTCCTTCACAGAATAGAGAAGCACTCACAGAGTCTCTCTCCAGGATCATAAGTGAAAATGGGGAATCAAAAACATATGAGATTCCATTTTCACTTCAATGGGATGTAGTTGCAGCTCGCTGGGTAGATGTAATAACACGTGTCTGTTCTGATAAAAATGAAAAAAAAGATTGAAACAGTTCAAGACATCAATATCGCAATTCTGACTTGTGAAGATTTTTCAAAGCCAGGTGGAGCACAGCGGCTCATTATGGATCAGGCACGTGCATTGTCTGCAACAATTATCTGCCCACAGTATGATCCAGAGGCAGTCGCTGCATATGATCCAAGGAGTGATGTGCATGTTATCTCCCTTGATGCCAGGCTTCCAGCAGATCCATTTCGACAGATTGCAGGGCGAAGATTGTTCCAAAGACAATCATTTTCATATGATTTTTATGTGTTCAATGATGATATGGCGTCTCGGTATCCGGTAAAGCAGATGCCTCATATGTATTATTTCAACACACCTCGCCGTGCATTGTACGATATGTATTATCCATTCTTTGATGAGCTCCCAATACTGAAGCAGTTTTTGTATGCACCTGCTCTGTCATCTGCACGTTTTTTCGACAGACGGTTTGTGAGAGAGCATATCCGTCATATCTCCTGTATCTCACATAATACCAGAAATCGATTACAAAAATATTATGGCAGGGATGCAAAGGTTATCTACCCCCCTCTTCACTTGGAGCAGTATCGATGTGAGCCAAGTAAAGGGTACTGGCTATCTGTTGGGAGGGTTGATAAATGGAAGCGTGTTGAGCTTCAGATCGAAACGTTTCGAAGGATGCCAGATAAGGAACTCCTGGTTGTAGGACCTGTTTATCCTGGATATGAACATCTGAAAAAGTCTGCACCACCAAATGTCACATTTCTTGGCTCTTGCACAGATGAGCAGTTGATGACACTGTATGCACAGTGTGAGGGATTTATCACGACCGCGATTGATGAGGATTTTGGGATTACTCCAGTTGAGGCGATGGCATCTGGAAAACCAGTTGTTGCAACAAAGGAAGGAGGATATCTTGAAACGGTGCTTGATGGATATACCGGGATCTTGACACATCCAGATGTGGATGATCTGATCTCAGCAGTGCGCCATGTTGAAGCAGAGCCACTCAAATATAAGGAGGCATGCCTCAGACAAGCAAGCCGGTTTTCATATGAGCAGTTTTGCTATGAGATGCAGATGCATGTGCTTGAGATTGCAAATACATATACCCATCTACGATGACATTTTCAAAACAATATGAAGACAGCACTTATTGTAGGAATAACTGGGCAGGATGGTTCATATCTTACTGAGTTTCTTCTTAAGAAGGGATATGAGGTATATGGAACTACCCGGAGTCTACATGGTTCCAGCTCTCATTTTGTTCGCCTTCTCGATGTGTTGTCTGATATTACACTGATTCAAGCAGATTTAACTGAAGAGGGATCGATTGCTGCTGCTGTACGGGATGCGATGCCAGATGAAGTGTATAATCTTGGGGCTCAATCTTCTGTTGCAAGTTCATGGAAAAACTCAGTTATGACAGCGGAAACAACCGCAGTTGGAACGGTGCGGCTGCTTGAAGCTGTACGTTCTTATGCTCCTGATGCACGGTATTATCAGGCCTCAAGCAGCGAGATGTTTGGAAGATCTCCACCGCCACAAGATGAAAAGACAATGTTTCATCCAAGAACACCATATGGGGTCTCAAAGGTGTTTGCGTACTGGACGGCCGTGAACTTTCGGGAGAGTTATCAGATGTTTGCTGCCAATGGGATCTTATTTAATCATGAGTCCCCAAGGCGAGGTCTTGAGTATCTAACTCGGAAAGTGAGTGATGGTGTCGCACAGATTGTTTTTGGAAAGGCAGACTCTTTGCAGCTTGGGAATCTGGATACCGTGCGTGATTGGGGGTTTGCTGGTGATTATGTACGAGCAATGTGGCTGATGCTTCAGGCTGATGCTCCTGATGATTTTGTTATCGCGACAGGAAAAGCTCATTCTGTGCGTGATTTTGTAGAGAGGGCATTTGCACGAGTTGATCTTGATTATCAGGATTATGTTATCTCAGATCCGGCATTGTTTCGTCCTTATGAGGTTCACTCTTTGCTCGGGGATCCAAGAAAAATAAAGAGTTGTCTTGGGTGGGAGCCAGAGGTTTCATTTGACGAGTTGGTGGCGATGATGGTTGATGCAGATCTCAAGCGGTATGGTCCTTTGTAGTTTTATGATGTGCTATGTGCTGACTGTGTAACAGGAGGAGAGAAATGAGGTCTGATGATTCGTCTTTGTCACAATTACTTGGAATTTTAGGGAATGAGAATCGGCGCCGTATTATCTCACTTCTTGAGACTCGTTCTTGTTTTGTAACAGAGATTTCAGAACGATTGTCCTTGAGTCCAAAGGTGGTGATTGAGCATCTGACAATTCTTGAGCGAGCAGAGATTATTACGCATCAGACTGGTCAAAATCGAAGGAAATACTATCATCTTTCCCATGATCTTGAGATCTCGATCCAAAAGATTCCAAAGGAGCAGCGAATTGTACCAGCGGATCCAAGTCCTGAGCACCAGTATCGTGATGGGTTGAATCAGCTGCATCAGCTGTTTTCAGTTCGGGAGTATCTTTCTGCTGAGATAGAGAAGGTAGATACACAGATCGATACGCAGCTTGATCAGGTTTTGAGTGCAGGTCTTCGTGCAGATATTTCACGCGATGAGATCATGGTTTCTGCTGCACTTGCTCATGGTGTGCAAACAATTGATGAGATTATGAGTCTGTATTCGCTCTCTCATGAGGAGGTTTTGCGGGTGCTTTTGACTCTTGTTGAACAAGGATTTGTGACTCAAGATGAACAGAGATATGCACTTCGTGATAGTACGCGTATGTAGGTGAAAGTCTATGGAGAGGAGAAAGAAGGAGAGATGAAAATGTCACCAGATATTATACAAAATACCCATGTAACCGCTTGTTTTCGAAAATACCTCACGGTGTGTATCGTAGTCTGTTTGATGAGTACGACAACGGTATTCGCAGACACGCTCCCAAAAGAGATTCCTGAAACACAGATCTGGACAGCCACGTCTGCTATTGATGTCGTTGGGGTCACAATGGAAAGTACTTCTCTCATTTGGAATATCGGTGATGCTGGTCTTGAAGAGCTTCCACCTGCAGTTGTAAATAAAGATGGGTACCGCTCTGGAAGTATCGCCTATGCACAGTATAAAGAGAGTATCACTAGCAATGGAGGTCAGATCTCGGAAGTAAAATCATTTTCTATAGATACAGGTGCCAAGACCAATGGCCTTTCAAATATCAAAACCGAAAAAGTTCTGACGTACACCAGCCAGAATGGGTCTCATCTTATGGGAGATGAGCTGTATATTCTCGATATCGCAGGCAACTGGGCGAGCAATGTCTCAGATCTCGTATGTGTGTTTGCTCAGTCTGCAGGGGATATCATTCCTGCCTTCTGCAATAAGGTGACGGCCAAAGCAACGCTTCAATCTATAACAACAGCACAGATCGAGAGCATTGGCTCTGCAACGCTGGTTGGCTCAAATCCAGCGGCATTGAACTATGAGATCGCGGTGATGCCAAATAGTGATGATTATGCCAATGGAGTTATTGCAACGACGTTTACGGTGAGTGTAAGGGAAGGGCGAACAGATGTGAGAGATCCATTGGCGGGATATAGTTGGGTGCATGGTCGAACGGGGGACTCAATGTGGGAGTTGTATGACGCAGGGGGGAATATAGTGATACAGTTCATGAGAGGAGGAATCAATCTGGTTTCTCTGTGGCATCAAGGTGTGCGTTATTGGACGAATGCTCCCTCCCTTACCGGTAATCTCATGCTCACGGATGATGGCTCACCCAATGGCAGACCCCTTCCCAGTGCTGCGCAGATTACAGTCAATGCAGGGAGTTCTAACCAAGATCCATATACTTTCACGTATCAGGGCGCAGCATACACTATAAATCCGCATGATTCCAACCAGGCAACGGGTGTCGTCATGACAAAGCCTCATTTTGAGTATGACAAGCTTGCTTCTTCCCTCACTGCGATAGATAGTGCGAGAGTATCTGGCAAAATCACGCAGTTGGTGAAAGAGTTCCACTATCAATCAGGAATT
>JAITWW010000115.1 GCA_031285085.1 Candidatus Methanofilum arcanum | reverse complement strand
GTCACACTCACTCCTTCAATATCCCAATCCTTATCTATCTGCGAGAGCTTTTCGGGTGGACGAAGTCCATGTTTGTCATAAAACACATACTCTGTTGCTCGAACCTCTCTCGCGATAAGCTCTTGCATCTGCTTATCAACCAGTGCTGCTATTCGAACATCATCAAGTACAACATCAAGCTCAATACACTCATCAACATGTAAACTCAGCTGCTTTCGCATATCCTGAATCCGCCGAATCAGTTCACGAGCATATGCTTCAGCTTCGATCTGAGGAGTTAATGTTGTATCTACATACACCGTTGCACCATCCATTGATGCCGAAAACACGCCATCTGGCAGACTGTCAATGAAATTCACATGTTCATTTGTGATGAAAAATCCAGTGTCTCCATCTCGAAGTACTGTCTCTCCATTCTTTTTCAGCTCTGCTTGCAAGGCTGGACCATCTGCTGCCTCTATGAGTGCCTTCACCCGTGGCCCCTCCTTTCCAAACTCAGGACCAATCTTTTTCATATATGGCTCAGCAGTGCAGCTCAACTCCTGCCACTTTCCTCGAACAACCTCTACCACATAGGCATTTGCACGGGTACGTGCAATCTCTACAAGTGAAGAAAAAGCCTCCTCTACGATATCAGTCTCTGCTGCAACTACAACACGCCTTACTGGCCACCTGAGTTTTCTCTTTCCATTCTGCCTGGCATTTGCGACCGCCTCATCAAAGTTTCGAATAACTTCCATCCATGCTTCAAGAGGCTCATCAATCAGCTTATGACTTCCTGAGATCCAGGGCCGCATATGAACAGACTCAGGATCATGCTCAAGGCGCAGATGCTGATACATATCCTCAGCGATGTGAGGAGTAAATGGTGCAAGTAATCGGTTTAACATCCGCTGGCAATAGTACATCGTCTCATATGCATACCGCTTCTCATCTGAATCAGTCTCATCCCACATACGCGGACGCACCAGCTGAATATACCAACGGGAAAGATCTTCAAGGATAAATGTAATCAAGGCCCTTGTAACCTTATGAAGCAGATACTCATTCATATCCTTTGTGACACTCTGTGCAAGTGAGTTTATTCGAGAAATAATCCAACGATCCTCAAGTGGCATAGAACGAATTTCGCGTAGGATATAACTCTCATCCCATGTGCCATCCTCCCCACCAACAGGAACAAAGCCATCCATAATCATATAAGGAAGTGGGAACCGGTGCACATTCCATAAAATATTCAATGCACGATGTGTATTTGCGATATTTTCCCAATTAAACTTCAGATCATCCCATAGCGCTCCAGCTGAAAGTGAGTACAAACGAAATGTATCCACCCCATATTTCTCTGCAACTTGACTTGGTGTTACTGAATTTCCAAGTGACTTACTCATCTTACGGCCATCTTGATCCAGTAAAAACCCATGCATCGTAACCTGTTTATATGGAGCTTTATGAAATCCAATTACAGACGCACCCAGCTGAGAATAAAACCACCCACGAGTCTGATCCTGCCCTTCAATGATCCAGTCTGCTGGCCAATATCTTTCAAAACCCTCTTTTTTACCTGGAAATCCATGGGTTGCCCATGTTGCCATACCAGAGTCAAACCAGACATCAAATACATCTAGCACCCTCTTCATCACCCCTCCACAAGAACAGGAGATCGTGACATCATCAACGTACGGGCGATGAGGATTTGTGAGATTCGTACCTGCTGCCTCATTCAACTCCGACAGCGTTCCAAAAACCTGGCGCTTGGTGCAAGAATCACATCTCCATACAGGGATTGGAATTCCCCAGTACCGTTGCCTGGAGATACACCACTCACGTGCATCTGAAACAAAATCATGAAATCGTGCACTTCCTGCCCAGTCTGGGTACCATGTCGTGGCTTTAATCTCAGCCAACATTATTTCTTTGACCTTTGGAATGGCTAAAAACCACTGTTCTGTGGCACGAAAGATAATTGGTGTCTTACAGCGCCAACAATGACCATATCGATGGGAAACATCAAGCTTTGAAAGCAAATAACTGCCAAGAGCCTCACATACGGTCTCATTTGCTTCTCGAACGCTAAGACCTTCAAATACCCCTGCATCCTTTGTAAATTTTCCAGCACCATCAACAGGGCAGAAAATTTCAAGACCTTCTTTGATTCCAAGAATATAGTCATCCCATCCATGACCAGGTGCAATATGTACCATACCAGAGTTATCCATCTCTACAAACTCTGCTACATAGACCTGGTGGTGAATCTCTGCCTGATGAGGAACTGATGATACAAGGGGAGAATGATAGACCATTCCTGCCAGCTGCTTTCCAGTCCGTGTCTCACAGATTTCAAATGATCGATATTTCCCCTTCTTTAAGACCTGCTCGGCAAGATCCTCCGCAATCCACAGATATTCAATAACTCCATCTTTCTCTGCTTTCACTTTTGCGTAAGTATACTGCTCACCAACCGCAACCGCCACGTTTGCGGGCAGAGTCCATGGTGTTGTTGTCCAGATCACAAGATACTCAGCCTCTTGCTCTTCATCCCCCTTTGTGACTGGGAACTTTACATACACAGATGGATCCTTTTCATCCCAGTACTCAACCTCTGAATCTGCAATCGCTGTTCCACAGCGTGGACACCAGTTCACAACGCGGTAGCCATTTTCAAGAAGTCCCTTCTCTTCTGCTATTTTGAGTATCCACCATGCTGCATCGATATAGTCGGGTGTAATTGTTTGATACGCACCCTCAAAATCCATCCAGATTCCAAGTGCTTCAAACTGGGTATCCATGAGTTTTTTCTGCTTGACAGCGTACTCTTCACAGCTCTGAATAAACTTTTCAACACCATATGCTTCGATATCACGTTTATTATGAAACCCAAGCAGAGACTCTACCTTCACCTCAATTGGCAGACCATGCATGTCATACCCAGCGCGATCAAAAACATTGTATCCAAGCATTCTTCGATATCGCAGAACAGAATCTTTTATGATCTTATTCCATGCGGTACCAATATGAATGTCTCCTGTGGTATATGGAGGCCCGTCAATAAAAACCCAAGGAATACCATCACTGTACTGTGCCTTGATACGCGGATATATTTTCTTATCTTTCCAAAATTGTTGTGTTTTTGCTTCTACGTCTTTCGCTACGTAATTACTGGTTACTTCCAACAAGCCGTATCCCTCGGTCTATCAGTCTATTACAGACTACGTTCATCCTGCAGCTCAAGTATGAGATGCAAGAGTATTCCATGAGCATATAATGCGGTCAAAGCACCATTGCATTCTGCTATATGTTCAGTTATACGCACATATATACACATACTTGGTTCTCAAACTGTATCTTCCATATATATAACTCGCAGATAAGACAAGGCTTTTGTTTGGACTGCTGTGTTGCATAATTTCAACAGAACAAATCGGTAACTACTTAATCATTTTGGTATGAGAGTGCAACGAGTCGAAAGAGAGATGGAGTTCGCAGAGTCACAACTTAAGGAAACTGCTTTATCCGGCGGGGGAGACAGTAAGTGAAACTGCAATTCAGGCATCAGCTTTTTCAGGAAAACGCGGCAAACATGGTCTGTAATGTGTTTGCGGGTCAACTGTTACACACCCTGACTTATATGATAGATTCCGGTTTAGGGCAAAACTCCCTGACTCAGGCAAAAGATTTCACCTGTTTTAGTAAAGCACCTGTCTCCATTGCCGATATAAAAGTACTGGTGCATACCCACGAAAAGACCTATAAAGAGGGTGACTTGATTGATTGCTTTGAGGAATGCCTCAGCGAAAAGGCTACCTGTGGGATTGCCGAACAGAAGCCCTGCTGTTCCATTTTCCGAGACAGCGGTTTCACCTGTTCATCAGAAAATATAAACGTCTTTGAAATTTTCAAGCTTCTTTCGCAGAATACGAATGTGAGGATGATATGATGGCAAAGAAGAAAAGCAAAATAACAATCCGCAGTTCTGCAGCGGAATACCTGACATTTGTAGCAGCTACGGGTGATAATAAGCAGAGCTTTGAAATGCGCTATGAGAACGAAAACATTTGGCTGACGCAGAAAATGATGTCTGTGCTTTATGACGTCAGCGTTCAGAATATAGGTCAGCACATAAAGAAAATTTTCTTAGACAGTGAACTTGACCGCGAGGCAACTATAAAGAAATACTTTATAGTTCAAAACGAGGGTGGTCGCGAGGTTTCGCGCGAAGTAGAGCATTACAATCTGCAAATGATTATCGCGGTCGGATTCAAGGTGAACAACGAACGCGCTGTTCAGTTCCGCAAATGGGCGAACGCCATAGTCAAAGACTACACCATTCAGGGGTGGGTTATGGATGTGGAGCGTCTAAAAAGTGGCGGTTCTGTTCTAACAAAGGAATACTTTGAGCGGCAGCTTGAAAAAATTCGTGAGATACGAATGTCGGAGCGAAAGTTTTATCAGAAAACAACCGACCTTTACGCCACCGCGCTTGACTACGACAAAACGGCGGCGGTGACAATACGGTTTTTTGCCGCAATAAAGAACAAAATGCACTATGCCATCCACGGACAGACAGCGGCGGAAATGGTTGTCGAGCGTGCTAGCGCTGAACGACCATATATGGGCTTAACAACATGGGAGGGCGCGCCAAGCGGAAAAATCCACAAGGCGGACGTTGTTATTGCAAAAAATTACCTCACAGAGTTTGAACTTGAGCAAATGGAGCGTATGGTATCCGCATACATTGATTTCGGCGAAAATATGGCTCTTCGCAACATCCCGATGACTATGGCGGACTGGGAAACCCGGTTGAACAGATTTATAGAGATGTTCGAGTATGGCTTACTGAAAGATGCTGGAAAAGTTTCGGCTGAGATAGCCAAATTGCATGCATTGACCGAATTTGAAAAGTACCGCATCATTCAAGACCACATCTTTGAAAGTGACTTTGACCGCTTTGTCACTCTTGAACAATACACAGGGTAAATTCAGCAAACATTGTCTGCTGAATCGGACAGTGGAAGCGATATTGAATGAAACTGAAATTCAGATATCAGCTTTTTCAGACGGACACGGCAGCCGCAGCGAACGCGGTCTGTAATGTGTTGTGTGCCGGGCATGGGCGATAACTTGGTGGTGCAAGTCCATTACAGGCTTGGCAGTAGGAACTGTTGGCCAAAGGCATGGGCGTCCGTCGTGAGGCGAAATCTGAAAGAAACCGGCGACAAAACCTCGGCCTGATGAACAGAAATCACATAAGGCGAATATGGGGTGGACGAGTTTGCAACTCAAAATGAAGTCCAATAATGCCTCTGTTTCGCACGTCCTTAGCGTAACTCCTATAGTACTATGGAGTAGTACTGATGTTGAATAGCACAGAATAAACTGTCTGCACTCAAACAAAATATATAAGATTGAAATGGGTTTAGGAGAGAATCAGTGAAATATATTTTTGTCACCGGCGGTGTGATGAGTGGCCTTGGAAAAGGAATCACCGCTGCATCAATTGGAAGAATTCTCAAAAATCGCGGATATAATGTAACTGCAGTCAAGATAGATCCATATCTTAACATCGATGCCGGAACCATGAACCCAGCACAACATGGGGAAGTGTTTGTTCTCTATGATGGTGGTGAGGTAGATCTTGACCTTGGAAATTATGAACGATTCCTTGGGATTGAACTGAGTTCTATGCATAATATCACCACCGGCAAAGTTTATCGAACCGTTATTGAAAAAGAACGTAAAGGGGAGTATTTGGGAGAAACGGTACAGATCATCCCACATATCACAGATCAGATCATCGACTTCATTCACGGCGCTGCAACAGAAAAGATCTTCTCTGGTGCCCCTGCTGATGTCTGTCTTGTTGAGGTCGGTGGAACTGTTGGAGATATTGAAAGTATGCCATTCTTGGAGGCGGTTCGCCAGATGCGGGGTAGTATTCCTGCATCAGATAGGCTTTTGGTGCATGTCACCCTCATGCCTTCTGACTCCATGGGGGAACTTAAAACAAAGCCAACCCAGCACTCAATAAAAGCACTTCGAGAACTTGGGCTCTTCCCTGATGTCATCATTGGTCGATCTGATCATATGATATCTGCGCATACCAAAAAGAAACTCTCAGCACTCTGTGATATATCAGAAGACTGTGTTTTTAGTGCAAAAACCGTCCCTGATATCTATCAAGTTCCCCTTATGCTAGAAAATGAAGGCTTTGCCGATGTCCTGGTGCGTCATCTGGAACTAGAACACCCGGTTGTTGATCAGACCTGGAATGAAGCCGTGTCACGTGAATATGTACACGAAGTCACTGTTGGAATTGTGACAAAATATGGCGTGGAAGATGTCTACCTCTCCATAAAAGAAGCTCTTCGCCATGCAGGCCGCTCCCTTGAGACAGAAGTACAGATTCAGTGGTTGGATGCAGAGTGCTTCACTGATGCAGAACTCAGTACTTGTGATGGCATCTTGGTCCCTGGTGGATTTGGAATCCGTGGAATTGAAGGAAAAATAGATGCAATTCAATATGCACGAGAAAATAACAAGCCATTCCTTGGCCTTTGTCTTGGCTTTCAACTTGCAGTATCTGAGTACGCACGAAATGTACTTGGATATCACATGGCAGGAAGCAGTGAGTTTGATGCCCCAATTACTGTCATCACACTTCTTCCTGAACAAGAAGATCTTGATCATCTTGGAGGTACCATGCGCCTTGGAGATTATCCGGTATTCATACAGAAAGGTACCATCGCTTACTCCCTCTATGGCACCGAAACTATCTTAGAACGTCACCGCCACAGATATGAGGTTGAGCCTGCATTTATTGTGGAACTTGAAAAAAGTGGATTAAAATTCTCTGGGAAAAATAAAAATAGAATGGAGATATTAGAGATGCCCACTCATCCTTTCTTCTTTGCATCTCAATTCCATCCAGAATTTCGTTCCAATCCAATGCGCCCCTCCCCACCCTTCATTGGGTTTGTCACGGCGTGCCTGGCAGAGAGAGGAACAAACAAAAACGCTTCCAGCGGGAAAAAAGAGTAGTACTGCACAGGAACTGATATCTTGGGCAGGAATAGTCAAGTAATAACGAGTCAAATGGTAGTAGTAGAATAAGAGCGAAGGCACCACCTTAAAAAGATGATATGTTATGGTAAAGGTTGATACATTTATTGAGAAAGCAATTGCACAGATCAAAGAAGAAGTTGGAGACGAAAAAGTAGTTATTGCTCTATCTGGCGGTGTTGATAGCTCCGTCTGTGCAGCACTTGCAAAGCAGGCAATTGGCGAAAATCTGATCTGTATCTATGTCAATACTGGTCTCATGCGAAAGGAAGAGACAAAGCGCATTACAGAACTTTTTGGCTCAGGGAAGAGCGATGGATCTGGAGGCCTTCTTGTCATTGATGCGAGTGACGAGTTTTTGGATGCACTTGAAGGAGAGGCAGATCCAGAAGCAAAACGAAAGATCGTTGGTGAGCGATTTATTCGAATTTTTGAGCGAGAAGCAAAAAAGACACAGGCAACTTGCCTCCTTCAAGGAACCATCTACCCAGACTGCATCGAAAGTGAGGGGGGCATTAAAAGCCATCATAATGTCGGTGGTATGCCATCTGCCATTGCTTTTTCAAAGATCATTGAACCCCTTCGTGAATTATACAAAGATGAAGTTCGAGAGATTGCAGCAGCTCTCTCCCTTCCTGACGAGATCGTCAACAGAATGCCATTTCCAGGTCCAGGTCTTTCCGTGCGAGTCGTTGGCCCTGTCACGCGAGAAGCAATCGAGGTCGTTCGTGAGGCGAATGCAATTGTGGAGGAGGTACTGATCCCAAAGTATCAACCTTGGCAGTGCCTTGCTGCCCTTATCGGTCGAGGGACGGGAGTAAAAGGAGATAATCGGATCTTTGGATGGGTTGTTGCCGTGCGTGCTGTTTACTCTCGAGATGGAATGACTGCAGATCCAGTACAAATCTCCTATGAGGATCTCGCTGAAATCGAAAAACGCATCACTTCAACTATTCCTCAGGTTTCACGCGTCTGCTATGACCTAAGCCCCAAACCTCCTGCAACAATTGAATATGAGTAGTAAGTGGAAAAATAAAATAACAAACTATAATTATTTTTATGGGAATTAATTTCAATTACTGTGATGTGATAAAATGAATGACACAGTGAACATAATGAATGCACAAGAGATGAACATACAAGAAGTAAAAAAATGTGATTCCACCTATGTCATGCCAACTTTTGGTCGTGAGCTACTCCTGACAAAAGGTGAGGGATCTTATGTATGGGACAGTGAAGGAAACAAATACCTCGACCTTGTTGCAGGAATTGCTGTTTGTAACACTGGACACTGTCACCCAGCCATTGTCCAGGCGATTCAAATGCAGGCAAAGGCATTGATGCACTGTTCTAATCTGTATTATATTCCACATCAAGCGACACTTGCCGAAAAACTTGCCAATATCAGTGGCATGGCGAAAGTGTTTTTCACAAACTCTGGAACGGAAGCAATGGAAGCAGCTATCAAGCTTGCCAAGGTTCGAACGAAAAAACATGCATTTATCGCCTGTGAAAATGGATTTCATGGAAGAAGTACTGCAGCACTTGCCTGCACGCATAAACCTGAGATTCGTGAGCCATTTGGCCCGCTACAACCATCATGTACTTTTGTTCCATATGGAGATGCCCACGCAATCAAAGCAGCCATTACATCAGATACCGCAGCAGTACTTCTTGAATCAGTACAAGGAGAAGCAGGTGTTATCATTCCACCAGCCTCATACCTTTCAGATGTTCGAGACATCTGTGATGAAGCAGGAGTGCTTCTCATTGTAGATGAGGTACAGACTGGAATGGGCCGCACGGGAGCTTGGTTTGCCTATCAGCACGCTGGAATTCTCCCAGATATTATAACACTTGCAAAAGGCCTTGGCAGTGGATTTCCCATCGGTGCCATTCTTGCAAGAGAAGGTCTTCAATTTGAAAGAGGCGAACATGGCAGTACCTTTGCAGGAGGACCAGTTGCCTGTGCCGTTGGATGTGCAACCATAGATCTCTTACAAGATGTTATTTTTGACATTCCAAGAAAAGCGGCCCTCTTTTCAGAGCTTTTGCAAGAATATAACCCCCGTGTATATGGGTTGATGGTAGGCATCAGTGTTGGTGAACATTGTGCAGATATTGCCTCCTATTGCGCCACACATGGCGTGCTCGTAAACTGTGCAGCACATGGAAATCTGCGCTTGCTTCCCCCACTTACGATATCTGATGAAGAGATACGAGAAGGGTGTGAGGTCATACAGGCAGCCTTTTCTTCCTATGATGAAGCGTGATATGTTTCTTTGCTTTCTTTATGCTCCAGATAAAGGAAGTGGAGAGTGCATCTGCTCACTCACCTAAGGAGCTCGAAAAAAACTTTGAAAAGCCAGTTGTTAGCCTCGCTGAAATGAAAAAATGTATCACTTCACCTCTGCTAGGATCTGAGTTCTAAACCTCTTGCAACTGTTACATATTACGAATCAAAATATATTAAAATTACAATATAAAATAATATTAGATAGATGAGACAATCTTAATTTCATATCAAGTAATAAAATGAATAGCACAGTGAGCATAATGAATACACGAGAAATGAACATACAAGAAGTAAAAAAATGTGACTCCACATATATCATGCCAACCTTTGGTCGTGAGCTACTCCTGACAAGAGGTGAGGGATCTTATGTATGGGACTGTGAAGGAAATAAATATCTCGACCTTGTTGCAGGAATTGCCGTTTGTAACACCGGGCACTGTCACCCAACCATTGTCCAGGCAATTCAAATGCAGACCGAGACGCTGATGCACTGCTCTAATCTGTATTATATCCCACATCGAGCGATATTTGCCGAAAAACTTGTCAATATCAGTGGCATGGCGAAGGTGTTTTTCACAAACTCTGGCACAGAAGCAACGGAAGCAGCTATCAAGCTTGCTAGGGTTCGAACGAAGAAACATGCGTTTATCGCCTGCGAAAATGGATTTCATGGAAGGGGTAGTGCAGCACTTGCCTGTACCCATGAGCCCAAGATTCGTGAGCCATTTGGACCGTTACAACCATCATGTACCTTTGTTCCATATGGAGATGCCCACGCAATCAAAGAGGCCATTGCATCAGATACTGCAGCGGTAATTCTTGAACCAGTACAAGGGCAAGCAGGTGTTATCATTCCACCAGCCTCATATCTTTCAGATGTTCGAGACATATGTGATGAGGCAGGAGTGCTTCTCATTGTAGATGAGGTACAGACTGGGATGGGCCGCACGGGAGCTTGGTTTGCCTATCAGCATGCTGGAATTCTCCCAGATATCATAACACTTGCAAAAGGCCTTGGCAGTGGATTTCCCATTGGTGCCATTCTTGCAAGAGAGGGTCTTCAGTTTGAAAGAGGTGAGCATGGCAGTACCTTTGCGGGAGGACCAGTTGCCTGTGCCGCTGGCTGTGCAACCATAGATGTCTTACAAGATGTTATTACTGCCATTCCAAGAAAAGCGGCCCTTTTCTCAGAACTCTTGCAAGAACATAACCCCCGCGTATATGGATTGATGATAGGCATCAGTGTTGGTGAGCATTGTGCAGATATTGCCTCCTATTGCACTACTCATGGTGTGCTCGTAAACTGTGCAGCACATGGAAATCTACGCCTGCTTCCCCCACTTACGATATCTGATGAAGAGATACGAGAAGGGTGTCAAGTCATACAGGCAGCTTTTTCCTCCCTATCATGAAACGTGATACCCTACTTCGCGCTCTTTATGCTCCAAATAGAGGGAGTGGAGGATATGCATTTGCTCAATCTCCTGAAGAGCTTGAGAAAAGCTTTGGAAAACCAGTTGCAAGACTTGCCAGCAATGAAAATCCGTTTGGCCCTTCTCCAGCAGTATTTGATGCTTTAAAGCACTCACTATCAGATGTCCATCGATACCCGGATCAGGAGGTAAAGCAGTTTCAAAATGCCCTCCGATCCCTTTATGGCTCCTACTCTTTTGTAATTGGAGCTGGTATGGATGGTGTTATTGAGACCGTAATCCGGGTAATAATTGAACCTGGAGACAAGGTTGTCATCATTGAACCAACCTTTTCATTTTACAAAATCGCAACAGAAGCATATCATGGCTCTGTCTGTTCTGTTTCATTACGTGATGATTTTTCTGTAGATCCAGAGGCTGTTATTCAAGCATCACAAGGTGCGAAGCTCACCTTTCTGTGCACCCCAAATAATCCAACTGGGACAACGATCTCACAAGAGACCATTGAAAAGATTGCGGAGTCAATTGATGGACTTTTGTTTTTGGATAATGCCTATGGAGAGTTTTCAGAGGTTCTTCTCACTCCTTTTGATTTGATGAAAAAGTATGATAATCTTGTCATTGGACGTACCATGTCGAAGCTGTATGGGCTTGCTGGACTTCGAATTGGGTATGCAGCAGTTCCAGACTGGTTTCTTCCTTTCTATGAAAAAGCAGCGACACCGTTTGCAGTACCTGTGCTCTCTGCCCGTGCTGCCATTGCCGCTCTTCTTGATCAGAAATATGCACAAGAGGTTCGTACTCATATTATGAGATGGCGTGATTACATCATGCAGGAATCTCCATTGTCAATCGTGCCATCCAGCTCAAACTTTTGTCTTATTGATATCTCTCCAAAGACCGGAGAAGAAGCGGCACAATTCTTTGCTGAACGAGGAATACTTGTTCGTTCCTGTGATTCATTCTCAGGACTTGAGCCGCACTATATCAGAGTAAGTATCGGACGAGATATGGAGTGCGAACGGTTGCTTGAGGTCTTGCATGCATATGCAGAGGATATAAAAAGATAAAGAAGGTTTACACCAAACTATGTTTTTACTTACCGGAACTCCTGGAGTTGGCAAAAGCACCATTGCTGATTTACTCGAAAAGAAAGGGTATTTGATTACTCGTGCAAAAGAGACTATTCAAGAGTATATTATCGAAACTGGAGAAGATAATACATGTGATGATATATGTATTGATGTCGATGCCTGGGCAGCTCATTTTGGCATGAGAGATGGTATTGTTGAGGGTCACTTTTCTCATTTTATTCCTGGTGCAAAGGGGGTAATTATACTTCGATGTAATCCAGATATTTTGACTGAAAGACTGCGTGCGAGAGGATATGCTGAGGAAAAAGTACGCGAAAATGTAGAGGCAGAGGTGCTTGATGTTGTTCTCATTGAAGCCTATGATCTCTATTCACAAGATCAGATCTATGAGATCGATGGCTCTTATACATCTGCTGAAGAGCTTGTTTCTCAGATCGAACACGTACTTACAGATCGTGCCTTCCCATGCTGTGGAATTGTGGATTGGACGTGGTGGGTGTAATATCTGATCTACATGAACAATAATTAAGATTTATTTTATATGGATTCTGATCATCTTTCTTATGAGAAATCATTCTAGACATAATACAAAAATCATGAACATGCATCATTGAGAGGTCTAGTAATTCAGATGCATTGCATAGGTGGATATACGTGAAGCACAAAAAGGAGGGTTTTGGAGCACCTGCCTACCTATTTTTCATTCTTGTTACTGGTATCACATGTGTACTTTGTGTTTGCATTGGTAGCGTAACAATACCAATAGCTGATACCCTCCTTGTTATCTGGAACACGATCTGGAACCTCCCCATCCCAGAAGGCATTGCTCACTCAATTATTGTTTCTGTACGTATTCCACGTGCCATCTGTGTCGCACTTGTTGGAGCTTCCTTGGCGCTCTGTGGTGCAGCAATGCAAGGATTATTACGAAATCCACTTGCTGATGGCTCAACGCTAGGTGTGTCATCAGGTGCAGCACTTGGAGCATGCATTGCAATAACGTTTGGGATCACGATTCCATGGCTTCCAAGGGGAGGAGCAATGTTCATGGCAATACTTTTTGCATTTATCTCTCTGATTCTCGTACTTTCCTTGGCATATAACATAGATTTCTCACTCTCTACCAATACAATCATCTTGATTGGCGTGATTTTTACGATGTTTATGAATAGCATCATTGCGCTTGTTATCACATTCGCCGGGGAAAAGATAAGGCACATTATGTTCTGGACACTTGGGTCTCTTTCTGGAACTAATTATACTGATGCGATGTTGCTTACTGTTTCACTTGTGATATGTGGAGCTATACTCCTGTCCCATGCAAGGGAACTCAATGCATTTGCGATTGGGGAACAGAATGCACGCCATGTAGGGGTGAATGTAGGACGGATCAAGATTATTATTATGGTCTGTGTCTCTATACTTATTGGAGTAAGTGTATCTATTGGAGGGACTATTGCATTTGTTGGTCTTGTGATTCCCCATATGACACGCATGATAGTAGGACCAAATCATAAACGTCTCCTTGTGACATCATTGTTTTTTGGTGCTGTGTTTTTGATGCTTGCTGATCTTGTAAGTCGTATTTTGCTCTCACCATTGGAACTTCCAATCGGTGTTGTGACCTCTTTTGTTGGTTCTATTGTATTTGTGTATATTTTTACCAAGGCACGGAGGGTCCAATGAGTGTATTGGATGTAAGGGATGTATCGGTGAGCTATGGTTCTCTTTCTATTATTGAGTCCATCTCCTTTTCTGTCGAGGAATATGAGTGGGTCATGATTGTTGGGCCAAATGGGTCTGGAAAAAGCACAACGATACATGCCATTACTCGTGGTGCTCCCTATACCGGAACTGTTTGTTTTGAAGGGCGAGATATCTCTACCTATACTTCAACAGATCTTGCAAAGCAGATTGGCGTGCTTATGCAGGATCACATGGTTGGGTATTCATTTACCGTAGAAGAGGTTGTGAGGCTTGGAAGGTATGCATACTCAAAGGGGTTGTTCTCAGCATTCTCTGATGAGGATGAAGAGAAGGTGAGATATGCACTCGAATTGACAGGGATGTATGCTGCACGGGATCAGTCAGTTCTTACTTTGTCTGGTGGAGAGTTGCAGCGAACATTCTTAGCACAGCTTTTTGCCCAGGATCCAAAACTGCTCGTCTTAGATGAACCAACGAATCATCTTGATCTTGTGTATCAAAAGCAAATATTTGAGTTGATTCGTGATTGGATTATGCGTACTGGGCGCTGTGTTATCTCTGTGGTGCATGATCTAAGCCTTGCAAAATATTATGGGACACGAGTTCTTCTTTTACATAAAGGAAAGGTGGTAGCACTTGGTTCACCTCATGAGGTGCTCACGAAAGAGTATTTGAATGATATCTATATGATGGATGTCTATGGGTGGATGAATGTAATGCTTTCTCAATGGAAAGATTGAAAAAAAGGAGAAATAAACATTGTTTTCTTGTGCTGGCGGGATGTTGGTTTTATCTTTTCTTCCACTCAATAATGCAATCCTCTGGAAGTGAGGCAATAATCTTTTCTCTCAGCTCATCAAATCCGATCTCATCCATCTGATATGTGAGGAGTTTGCCACTCCAAGCTTGGCGATAAATCCAGTTTATGATATCATCAACAACAGTAAGTACATTCTCTGCCCCACGCAAAACAACAAGGTCACGCCCAAACTTTGGATGCCTTCCTCTTCGACCACCAACAGTAATGTAGTATCCAGGATCTTCTGCTTGTATGATATGGAATGGGCATGAGAAAATACACATACCGCAATGTGAACATAAATCTGTATTCAGTCTGATTGTTCCGTTTTTTATGGAAATTGCATTTTCATGACAGTACTGTACGCATGTCCCGCATCCTGTACATGTTCCTGGTTCTCTGATAGGTGTGACGACCCCAACAATACCAATCTCATTGAGACTTGAACTCACACAAGAGTTTGGGCACCCTGCGATAGCAATACGTATCTTGCATGGCATCTCCTTTCCAAAATGCTTTTCATCAATTGCCCTTGCAAGTTTAATGGTCTCAATTTGAGCAAGCTTGCAGCGATCAGTGCCAGGGCATGCTGTGATATTTACAACTTCGGCACGTTCTGCGCCGAGAGGGGTATTATTTTGTTCCAGATCAGCGACGAGTTCGGGGACCTGATCTGGGTCAATGTGTGGGATCTCGATTGTTTGCCGGGTCGTGAGGTGCAGAGTATCGGCGCCATATCTTTTTGCAATCTCACAGACTCCTGCGAGCTGGTCAGGCGTGACAACTCCAGCAGGAATGCGAAGTCGAACTGTGCAATAATCAGAAAAACAACCGGTAATTATACCACCTTTTTCGAGAAGAGGAATACGTCGCATACATGAATGCTTACAACATCGTACATAAAGCTATCAATATTGGAACTATAGCACCAACTATAGCACCACTGTTTTTATCTTATTGTTCATGAAAAAGAGTAAGTTCACAAATGGGAGTACACATAAATTCAAATAAAATAATGTATGTTATAAAATAAAAATATACAAACCTTTATAACAAAATAAGTAACAAAAATATAACACGAGAAAAGCAGCTGAACAGTAATGAACTCTATTGAAGCGCAACTCATTCATATCGCAGCAGCCGTCGTTATGAGCTTTATCCTCTTTGTGAGTGTTGATCTTATATTTAACCTTCCAACATCAGAATCAGTTCGTGGGGTTGCTGAGATCAGAAAAGCAATCACCCGTCATGGAGGAGATAAGGCAGGAAGCACGATGATGGCTAATTTTGTCTGCTCCCCTGACGCATCTGCTGGAACCTTACTTGCTGCTTGTGGAGTCTACGTTGCAGGAATTCCTGGTGGCCTTATAGCAGCAGTGTTTGTGTATCTTGGAAACAAGATATGCCATGATGATGGATATGCAGGTACTACTGGGACAGTACTTGCAACCCTCCTCATCACAGCAAGTACATATATTGGTTTTCATCCATCCGACTGGATTGCTGCCATGATTATTAATATTGTCATCATACAAGGAATTTCCCCTACTCATGCAAGTCGTGGACTTGGTGCACTTTGGCTGCTTCGCAAAGGAAACAGAATGGAAGGAAAGAAGTAGATGGAAACTGCAATTTATATATGTCTTATCATGGCTCTTTATTCAGTGATTCGGCTGATATTTGAGCCAGAAGTCATGCGAAAGCTCCTTTACTTAAATATATTTGGATTTGCCATCTCAGGATCGTTTGTAATGATCTTTCCTGACATTCTGACCCTCATTGCAACATGTGTATTCCTTATTGGAAATACTCTTGAATCCAATGCACTGGCTAGTGCGTATGCTCAAAGGAATGGCGGGGAATGAGATAATGGATCAGATCATGTTTTTACTCTGTGCCCTTATCATTCTGATTGGCTCCCTGCTCACCTGGTATTGGTACAGCCATTATGAAAAACTCATAGGTGTGGGTGTGATAACAGGAGGTATCATGCCTCCCCTTATTAGTACCGGGTACCTTGATGTTGCTATTATTATTGCTCTCGTTTCACCTTTCGCTGCACTTCTTCTCACACTCTTGATTAGAGAGGGAAAAGCAGAGGCCGAGCTGCAGGAGGAAGTATGACCACTGCAGAGATGATGTTTTTGCTTGGTTTTATTATTCTCTTTATTGGAGTGCTTGCTACGGCATTTCCTCGTGATAGACGGTATCTCACAAGACTGATACATATAGAAATCCCATCATTTGGTCTTCTTTTAATCATGCTTGCCCTTGATCAGACCATTGCACTTGCTACCTTTGTTGCAGTGAATGGTGTCGCGGTATTTGTTTTCATGAGAGTACTAGAACGAACAGGTGCATCATGAGACGTTTTACAGATCCTGGAGATAAACTCAACGAGGGAAAAGGGACGTGGATTTCGAGTATCTCTCGCTGGACATCTGATATCATGAACATGGCACCTGCATATGCTTTGGCATTGACGGTAATCATGCTGATTGGACTCTTTACCCTCCCAACGATTCAATATAATACCTCTCAACTTTACCCAAAAACGATTGATCCAACAAGCCCTCTTAATCCCTATGATCGTGGAGGTGCACCATTTGTTGCAGCAGAGATTGTTGCACAATACCCTGAAAATGCAGCTGCTATTGGGTATGTAACCAGTTACTTAACTCCTCTCTCTGTCTGGTTTAAAGAGGTAAATCTCTATCTTGGAACAGTAATTGCAGCACACCCTGGTGGTATTATCGATGAGATTCTCTACTATACGCGAGGTTTTGACACCATTATTGAGACAAGTATTCTCTTTGTTTCCTTTGCAATAGCTTCGTTTTTATTTCGAAAAAGGGAGGAACCATAGATACATATGATTGAGCTTGAGACCTATGTGCAGATCTATCCTTTTGCACTTGGAGCAGTCTTTGCCATTTTTTTGATTGCTGGTTATTCTCTTTTCCGAGAAAAAAATGACCTTCACCGTCTGCTACTCACTGATCTGTTCGAGATACTTGTACTTGCGATCATTGCACTTCTCGCAACCGATCTTGCAGAAGCATTAATACTGCCTGGTATGGTTGTTGGTATATCTGAACTACTTGTGATATCAGAGATCTATATTGTAAAAGAAAAGCTGTACACCAATGTAGGATACCACATTCGCCCTCAGCTTGAGGTCATGAAGAGTGCTCCCCCTTATTACACAGCAGCACTCGTACTCATTGGTATTATCCTGTCTGGATTCTTAGGAGGAGTTGTTGCAGCAGTTGGCATCCTGTTTTACCTAATTGGTCTTGGGCATCATGAACGTTTCACTCTTATTGAAACCATTAGTGGCTATGCCTGGGCATTGTGGGTTGTTTCCTTTTTGGTATACTTCATTTTACCAGACTATTGGTTCTTTGCCATCATGCTCTCTGCGACCGCAGTTTTGGTAAAAGTGGCTGCAAAACTTTCACTCATTGGTACGATGCAGGGGGAACGCCATGTCTAACACTCTATTCGGTGGTGAAACCCTCCTTGCAACCATTCCATTTGCTGACATTGTATGGTACCTGAGTCCGTACACCCTCCTCCTCTTCTCATTTGCTGTTATCTTCACCATACTTGCCATAATCTCTCGACCAGAACGATATGTTGATACCGCATTTGGTACAGATGGCTACTATCTCAAAGAGATACCTCTTGACCAGATGCGATTTCAACGGTTTATGGCAATTGCATGCGGTCTTGCTGCCATGGGTGCATCTGTAACTGGTGATATTTTTAACTTCACCCTTTTCTCCTCCTTGGTTGGGATCTGCTGTATTGGTATTGTTTCAGGGGTAAAGAATAAATATGTGCTTCAGGCTGCCTATGAGTATGGCATTGTTATTATGATAGCAGGGGTTCCCCTTTTTGGAGGTGCAGCTCTCATTGCAGCAACAACAGGAACCCTTTCCATTTTTGAACTATCAGCTGCACGTGCACTTGGCGCAGCTGTTACTGCTCCTCTCATTGCAAAGCTCCTTCTTATTGTTGGCGTCATGGGGGAAGGCATGGCTCCTTTTTATATTTTAAAGGCTGATATTGCCCGTGCACAGGGAGCTCCGTACATCTTAAATGTCTGTTTGATTCCAGTATTGGTATTCTTACGGGTTATTGAAATTGTACTAACAATATAACGGTTAGTGATAGCGAAACAATAGTGAACACAACAAAGCATCAAAAGGAGATATGGAAGATGACTGCAATAAGAGACCATACCAAAAAGTCAGAGTACAAGACTATCACATTTTTCTGTGCAAGTACTATTTTACTGAGCGAATGTGCAACCTGGCTCTGGACACTGCCAAAGATCTTTTGTGCACTCATAACTATTACACTCTTCCCTTGCTTTGTCCTGAGCCTCTTTTTATGGCTCAATGCATCAGAAAAAGAACGAGACATTCCATTCATGGGGTACTAAATAGAAGAAGAGACACATCATGATAACTGCCCTCATTACCTCATCACTCCTTGGCCTCCTCTTTCACGGCATCCATCGAAAAGTTATTGCTCGCATACAGATGCGTCCAGGCCCACCAATCTGGCAAGAACTTTTGCACACCGCAAAGTTTGCCTTCAAGCAGAGCTGGATTCCTGCCTCTGCTTCTGAAGTGCACTATGTCGCGGTTGTGCTGCTATGCATTGCCATCTGGAGTGGTGCACTGTATGTTGTCATGGTGGGTGGAAGTGTCTTGTTCCTGTTTGTATTTTATCTCCTGCACAAGGTTGTAGAACATGGAATTGGCCTTTCATCAGGGTCTTCATATGGAAAGTTTGGTGGTATTAGATCCGTCATATCAGCAGCCTCAGAGCTTCCCCTTTTCACAACAATCGTTGTGATCTATCTTTTTACTGGCACCCTGAAGCTTTCAGAGATCATTACATGGCAATCTGAGCATGGTATGCTACTCATCTATGCATTTCCAGCAGCTATTGCAATGTACCTTATTTTGCTCTCAAAGATGCATTATGGACCATTTTCCATTATTGAATCAAAAGAACTAGTGAGTGGAAATATAACTGAGCACTTTGGATCATGGCGTGCAGGACTTGAAATTGGATTTGCCATTAAAACAGTTGTTCTCCTCTCCTCATTTGTCTTGCTGTTCACAGGAGGGCATTCATGGCCAGTACTTCTCCTCTTAATGTTTCTTGTCCTTGTCTCTCTCTCCTTTGTCTGTGCATTCACCCCTATGCTTGGGCCATATGATGCAGTCACATTGCAGAGTCTTATGACAGGAATACTGGTCATTTATATTATTGGAGTGTGGGTATTCATATGACACAAAGTCGAGACGAATCTCATCAAGAATGTATGGACCATGCAAACTATACTGCAGCACATCATAGCCTCATTGAATGGTGCCTTATCATAACAGTAGCATGTTTAGGAATTATTGGGTTGGTACAAGGGATTTTTGAGTCTTCTGTCCTCCTATCTGCCATATGTGGCATCCTTCTTACTGGAGTCAGTATTATTCTCATGCGAGATAGATTCCATGTATTACTTGAGCAGTATGAGTTTTTGGTTATATGGCTTGTTGTGCTGGGTATTTTTGGATATAGTATATATCATGTGCTGATTGGAGTGTTTACTATATGATGACAAAAGAACGGGAACCTACGAGCTCATTTTTTGATATGCTGCGGTACTTTCTTCGTGGATTTAAAGTACATGCTCTTTTTCTTCTCATCCTCACTATTACCATTGGCCTCGTTGAAACATTCAACCTAGCCCTGCTGTACCCCATGTTTTCAGAAGGGTTTGGAGTCAGCACCAATTCGATCCCCTTTTATTCGGTATTCGAAAGACTTGGAACATCTCTTCCGATGGTTTCTCCTTTTGTGAACTATGGGATTATTTTCATTCTCATGACATTTTTCTCTTTATATGTACTTACGTATGGAAAGGTCATCGAATCTGGCACCCACGATGATCTGATGAAGCGTGACGACGCTTATGTAGCAATGTATACTCTCTCACAAAAAAAGTCAAATCCTGCTTCAGGGGGAAAAATATGAGTGATCCTCTTCCCTCTTCTTTGTATTATGAAAAAGATCTCGTAGCTATGAAGTATCGCATTCTCATCAGCGGGAGACATGATGCTGTCGTGAATGATCTTGCACGTATGAGTGGTGTTTCAAAGCAAATTATCCGTTCTGCTCTTATTTACCGTGCAGATATGATACTTTTAGAAGCTATTCCTCCTCGCTATCATGCGTATTACATGCGTAAAAACATGGAGACTGGTGGAATAGAGCGAGATCAGGAAGAAGAAGCGATGTACATCTTTTGTCATATCATTCCCATTATAACAGAAGAAGAGCAGAGATGTTGTTCCTTGTCAGAGATACTTCTCAAAGCTGCGGAGGTGGGTTCATGAGTCTTTTACAGAAACTTAAAAATTCTGTTCGAAAACGTTCTATTCATGTATCTTTTGTAGATACCGCGTCATGTAATGGGTGTGATATTGAGATCTTAGCCTGTCTTGCACCACGATATGATCTTGAACAGTATGGTATCTATGTACATAATAATCCGCGAGATGCTGATGTGCTCCTTGTTGTTGGAGCTGTTACTGAGCAGTGGATTGACAAACTTCCCATGCTCTGGGATAAGATTCCAGAACCAAAAGTCGCGATCGCGATTGGAAACTGTGCCATTTCTGGATGTGTGTTTCATCGCCCGGGAAGTTATACCGATCCACCAGTATCAAAACATATTCCAGTTGCTCTTTCCATTCCTGGATGCCCGCCGCGACCAGATGAGATTATTCAGGCTATTTTAGCAGTTGCACCCATTGCATTTAAGGACTATGAGAAAAAGCTATGATACGTAAAAAAAGCCAAAGTCAAGGAAGTGGAGATGAAAAAAGTCGTTGATGTATCAATTCCCCTTGGCCCGATGCATCCCTCATTTAAAGAGCCATGTCGCTTGAAATGTGAAACTGCTGGCGAACGGGTTATCAGTGCTGAGCTAGAACTTGGGTACATGAAAAAAGGCATTGAACGTATTATGAAAGGAAGACCTTGGCAAGAGGTCATGTTTCTTGCAGAACGTGTCTGTGGCATCTGTTCTGTGATTCATAATATGGTGTTTATCGAGGCGATGGAGAAGATATCACATATCGATGTCGCACCCCGAGCTGCGTACTTGCGTATTGTTGCAAATGAACTTGATCGCATTCAAAGCCATTTGCTTGCAAACTACTCATTTTGTTACACCATCGAGCACGAAACCATTGCAATGTATCTTCTCAATATTCGTGAAGAAGCAATGGATCTTCTTGAGATTCTGACAGGAGCACGGGTAACCTGTGCATTCATCGTTCCCGGCGGGGTTCGCTATGATATCAGTGATGATGCCATAGCTCGTATTGAGGGTGGTCTTTTGCGTATTGAGACAGAAACAACGAGGTACGCGAAGATGTTTCATGAAGGACCCCTCATTGCTCTTCGAAGCAAGGGCGTTGGCATTCTTTCACCAGAAGAGGCTCGTCGTGCACATGCAGTAGGCCCCACACTTCGTGCCAGCGGTATTGCTGAAGATGCCAGGATGCACCATCCAGTCTATCAAACCCTAGAATTTAAACCTCTTACTCGTGAAACATGTGACTGCCATGCCCGTATTATGCTTCGATTTGATGAAATTTTCCAAAGTATCGCACTTATCAGGCAGTGCCTTCGAATGCTTCCCCCTGGTCTGATACGATCAGGAGGAACCTGTACGAGAGGGGAGGGAACACATTTTGGAGAGGCTCCACGAGGAGAACTCGGTTACCATATTGTATCAGATAGTTATGGAAGGATCAAAGAGATCTCGATTCAAACCCCATCGATTATGAATATCGAGGTCTGCGCCCATCATATGGTTGTAGGTGTTACATCAATCGCTGATGTCATGGCGACCTATATCAGCGCAGATCCATGTATCTCCTGTACAGAACGATGATCATCATGTTACAAAAAAGAGCGCAGTTTCAGTTTGTATTCTTGAGAGGTACCCTATTATGACATCATTGTCTGCTTACTTAAGCCATATGCTGCGAGCAGAGTGGATTCGTTCCTTTTTTTTGGTGAAAACAAAGCCACTTACAAAACCTGCATATTTTATGGATTATCCTATTGACACTGGAAAACGCTGCACTCACTGTTTTTCATGCATGATGATCTGCCCAGTACCAGATGCAATCTCGGTATTGATGGTTGGTGAGACAGAAGGGGAGGATATTTGGAAGCCGGTTTTGTATCAAGGTCACTGTATTCGTTGTGGACTCTGTGTTGAGATCTGTCCAGAAAGAGTACTTGCATCAGGAGATATCATCGAACGCGTACGCCAGGATAGTACATATATGCAGTCTACGTTTCATATTCTGGTGAATGAGGGAAAATGTGCTGGATGTGGAACCTGTTCGATTGCATGTCCAGTGAATAAAGAGATAGATCCGATCCTTGCTTCTAAAGGTACTACTACGTCTGATGAAGTTATTATGCGTGTGAAAGCAGGGGTGATGAGAGTGTTGCATGAAGAGAAATGCACGGGGTGTAAAACGTGCGTTCTTCACTGTTCATATCAGGCGATGGATGTTGCGAGGGTGATTGAATGTCTGCAATATGAATCAGATGATGAAACTTCTGCGACAAATGAGGGAGGATGAGGTAAGATGATTCAGGTACTCGTGAATACTGGACGCACGATCATGCAGGGTATGTATGTAGATCATAAAAATAGTCGTGACTATATGCGTGAAACAGCAGTTATTCGTCTTCATCCAGTTGATATGATGAAGCTCATGCTTGACGATGGGGAACATGTGCGAGCTACCGTGCATGAAGGAGAGCGGGATGTCTCTGTTGTGCTTGCTGCATATACAGATGAAGGCATTGTTCCTGGAAATGCTTTCATTCCGCTTGGGCCCTATGCGAACTACCTTGTGCCTGGAGACACGAGCAGTACTGGCATGCCCCATTTTAAAAGCACTGTTGTAGATGTTATTGCAATAGATGTTCCCATTCTAACCGTTTCTGAGTTAATGGCCACCTGTGGTGGAACTCCTTATCATGGAGGAAAGTTATGACCGAGATACCAGAAGCATTCTCTTTCTCTCACACAAAACAACCCTCTGGCGGGGTACACGATGGCGTTGTAACTGATGTTCTCTGCCCTTTTTGTGGGTGTTTGTGTGATGATATTAAAGTTACCGTTACTGCTGGAACGATTACCGGGGTTGAGAATGCCTGCACACTTGGTGCCCAGAAGTTTCTTGCTGATACAGGCCGACTTCCAAAACCAATTCGGAGGGATGAGGATGGGTGGCATGAAATCAGTTATGATGAGGCTATTGAGTACTGTGTTGAAATTTTAAAAAATGCAAACAGACCTCTCCTGTATGGATGGAGTAGTTCTCTGACTGAAGCCCAGGCGATTGGGGTGCATATCGCTGAGCTTATTGGAGGAGTTATTGACTCAACAAGTACGGTGTGTCATGGTCCATCTATTCTCGCGATTCAGGAGGTAGGTCATCCAGGTTGCACGCTTGGACAGGTCAAAAATAGGGCGGATGTCATTGTGTACTGGGGTGCAAATCCAACAGATGCGCATCCACGTCACATGAGTCGGTACAGCACCTATGTTGATGCGTACTTTATGCATAACTCATTTCGGGATCGAAAGATCATTGTTGTTGATGTGCGTAGAACTGCAACAGCTGATATCGCAGATGAGTTTCTTCAGATAACACCTGGTGGAGATTATGCACTTGCCTCAGCACTTCGTGCGATTGTTCGAGGCCGTGATGATGTTGTGCCTGCTGAAGTTTCTGGCATTTCAAAGGTGCAGATGATGCAGGTTGCAGAGATGCTCAAGAATGCAAAATTTGGAGCTGTCTTTTTTGGCCTTGGGGTTGCCATGACCCGCGGGAAGTATAAGAATGTGCGCAATGCTATCGAGCTGGTGGATGAGTTAAATCGGTTTACAAAATGTACGATAACGGCTATGAGAGGACATTGGAATGTGTATGGGTCCAATGAGGTGTTCACCTGGATTAGTGGCTATCCATATGGAATCGATTACTCCCGTGGTATTGCCTATTATAATCCGGGAGAGACAACAAGTGCTGATCTCTTGGCACGTCGAGAGGTCGATGCTGCGGTGATTGTTGGGAGTGATGTTGGTGCTCACTTTCCTAGAGCATGTTGTGAACATCTCGCCTCGATTCCAACAGTTTTGATCGATCCCTATCCAAGTGCTACAACTCACCTCTCAACGGTGCAGATTCCAACAGCGGTGAATGGCATTGATGCAGAGCCTGGTACTGCATATCGGATGGATGGAATTCCCCTGCAGACACGCCAGGTGCTTCCATGTACAACGCATTTTACTGATTATGAGATATTTTCGCGGATTTATGCACGTTTAAAGGAGGAAAAAGGAGCATGATGCATGATGCAACAATCCATCCTTCTGCATTGTCTGATATCCTGATTAAGAATGCATATCTTGTGGATCCTATCCAGGGAATCTCTGGGGAGCGAGTTGATCTTTGTGTCTCAAATGGTGTCATTGTAGATGCAGTATCAGAACATGCCATAGTGATAGATGCAGATGGTGCACTCACTCTTGCAGGAGGTATTGACTCACACACGCATGTCTGTGGAACAAAAGTGAACTTCGGCAGATATATGAGCCCGGAGGACATGCGAGCTGGGAGAACAGCACGACGTGGGGTGATGTATCCAACATCAGGATATACTGTTCCAACAACATATGGAAACAGCTATCGCTATAGTAAGATGGGATACACAACACTGCTTGAAGGTGCTATGGCTCCTCTTGAAGCACGGCATACGCATGAGGAGTTTGCGGCAACACCTCTGCAAGATATGGCTGCAAATGCTTTATTTGATGGGAACTGGAATTTATTTGAAGCAGCACAGCAGCATGATTATCGTCAGGCAGCAGCGGTGATTGCATGGGTGCTTCGTGCGGTGAAAGGATTTGGCGTAAAACTTACAAATCCTGGAGGGAGTGAGGCATGGGGGTTTGGCGATGATCTCGCAAGTCTTGATGAATCTGTTCCACATTGGGATGTGACGCCTCGCGAGATCATTGATACTACCATAAAAGCAAATGAGTATTTAGATCTTCCTCATTCTGTTCATCTCCATTGTAATAATCTTGGAATGCCAGGGAATTATACGACCACACTTGAGACGATGGATATTCCATCAGCCCTGAATGATAGGCGTCAGACTCTGTATATGACACATATTCAGTATCATTCCTATGGGGGAAGTACATGGCGTACGTTTCGATCTGAGTCTTTAGCGATTGCAAATGCCGTGCACAATCATCCTCACATCTGTGTGGATATGGGGCAGGTGATGTTTGGCAGGACGATGACAATGACTGCTGACGGGCCGATGGAGTTTCGGTTGTATACACTCCATCACAATAAATGGAGTAATCATGATGTGGAGCTTGAGACTGGTTCTGGTGTGATTCCTGTTTATTATGACCGGAAAAATCTTGTAAACAGCATTATGTGGGCAATTGGGCTTGAGATGGCACTTCTCATTAAAAACCCATGGCAATGTTTGCTGACGACTGACAATCCGAATGGGGCTCCCTTTGTGAAATACCCCGAAATTATTGCACTGCTTATGAGTGCAGCGTATCGTGATGAACAGATTGCAACAGTGCACCCATCCCTTGGAAAGCGTGCTCCACTCCCTACTCTTGATCGTGAGCTTTCTTTTGAAGAGATCGCGGTGATGACACGAGCTGGGCAGGCCCGGGCTCTTGGTCTTATTGAAGAAGGAAAAGGCCATCTTTCTCTTGATGCAGCAGCAGATATTGCGATCTATCCGATCTGGCCTGAGTCGATGGATCCCGCTGCTGAGTATGAGGATATTATCTCGGGTTTTTCACAGACACTGTATACAATAAAAGATGGGGTTATTGTTTGTCGAGATGGGAAGGTTGTACAAAAGATTGAAAATAAAACATTTTGGTCCGATGCATATGTCCCACCTCAGTATGATGTGGAGAAGAATCCTCGATTTGTTGAGATGTTTGACCGTTTTTATTCTGTACAGTTTCGCAATTATGCGGTTCAGGATGAGTATGTTAGGAGAGGTCATCCACTTGTGAGAACTGGTAAGTGGGATACGGAGGGAGGGGGATGATGCGTGTTACTCTTACGATGAAGCCACGATCGAATCCATTTTTACCGATCGAGGCAGAGCAGATTATTCCAGAGAATTTTATTGGAAGTCGTCAGGTGATGGTGTACGAAGGAAATAAAGAGCACTCTCTTTTGAATATCTGTGTTATTCGCAGGGATGGAAATGTCAATACCCCGGAGAATGTGTCACTCATTCTTCGCGGTGATTGGAGTCGGGTCAAGCGTGTTGGTGAGTATATGAGTTCTGGAACAATTGTGGTGGAAGGAGACATCGGGATGCATTGTGGGAATTTTATGCGAGCTGGCAAAATCGAGATCCGTGGAAACGCTGATGCTTGGCTTGGCCGTGAGATGCGAGGAGGAGTGATTGTTTGTCATGGAGATGCTGGCGATTATTGTGGCTCAGGATATCGAGGAGAGAAGCGTGGGATGCGTGGTGGAAGTATTGAGGTGATGGGAAATGTGGGAGAGTTTGCTGCTGAGTACTTGACTGGTGGTTCGGTGGCGGTTCATGGAAATGCAGGGTGTTTTGCAGGAGTTGAGATGCGAGGTGGTTATCTCACTATTGATGGCGATGCAATACTTCCCGCAGCAAATATGGTTGCAGGTGAGTGTGTAGTAAAAGGAAGGGTACTTGAGATGGTTCCTACGTTTGAGAGAGTAGGAGAGGAGAATGGGATGATAGTGTACCATGGAGATATTGCAAATAGAGGAAAGGGTCGGTTGATAGTGAGATCTACCAGCCGAACTGAATGAGTGCAGCTTTTGGTTAAGTTGTTTCATTGAAGTCTGGGAAAGAATCTGAAACAGTTGAGTATAAAAGTCTACAAGCGATCTATGAGAGGGAGATCTGCTAACCAATGGATAAAAGCATCTCTCCGGTTGTTGCGATGATAACACCGGGTATCGTTCATCTGCTAATGGAAAGTCAGGGGCTAAGTTTGGAAGAAACTTCTGATGTTCTTTATAAATCACAATTCTATATGGCGTTAGAAGATGAAAATGGCTTGAACGGACAGGAGGCTTATACCTATCTGCGAAAGACAGGTGTGGTGAATTATATTATTGAGTGTTGGGAGGGCTGCACATGACTGGTCCGCTGAAATCATTGACAGTATCGACGAGTATATTCGCAATAATAGCAAGCCTGTGCCAAAGGATGCTTAATACGTGAAAAAAGCTGGCTTGTGGTGGATTTACTGATGTACCTGGTTGAAGGAAGATGGTTTCTAGAAAAATTGTATATGTTTTCATGCATAAAAAAATTCCTGTTGCTGATGTTGAAATCGACACAGATTCTGGGGGAATTTTGAAAGTCTGCAATATCCATAATATTGAACACATCTCAATTGGCGTTGCCATTGAAAACGGAAAGATCAACCGAAGCGATTTGAATAAATGGTGGATTGGGCGTTTAATTCCGGCAAGTAGAGGTGGAATTAAAGAGGCCCTCGAAATATTGAATGTATATTCAACAACTCTCTTGTTGAAGAGTTTAAAATTGTACATATTGCCATGTAATTGAATAATTTAGGAGTTACACAAAATATTGAAAACCCTGCTAAATATTATGAGATCTTTTCTATGAAAATCGCAATGCTAACCCATCAGTACTCAATTGGTGGTGGTGAAGTCGTGGCTTTTCAGCTTGCTGAAGTCATGACAAAAGAAGGTGTGGAATTATACTATATCTCTGGAAATCCACCAATGGGAGAAGAAGAAAAGGGTATTAATGTAATTCGAATTAACCAAAAAGAACCCCATAGATTTCTACACAAATATCTCGTTAAATTTCCAGGTCTCTATAGAAACTTTGGTAGAAATTTCTTCAATAAGGAGCTTGATTCAATACTATCTGAGATAAATCCAGATATAATCAATGTACATGGAGTAGCAGCAACACACTGGGACGTTTCATGCATTGAATTCTGCCTGAGACATGCTCCAGTTGTATGGACTTTGCATGATATGAGCAGTTTTACTGGAAGGTGCGGGCACGCATTTGATTGCAATATGTACATAAACGGGTGCACAGAATCTTGCCCAGATCTTCACATCCCTCTACTTCTCCCTCCCAGAGAATCAAAATTGGCATATCAAGAAAAAAGATCACTAATACAAAGTAACAATGCATTATCAGCAATTGTCCCATCCAAATGGCTGTATGACAGGGCAGTGGAGGGTTCTTGGAGAAATAAAAATGTAGAAATTATTCCTAATGGCATTCCACTCGATAAGTATAAACAAATGGATATGCCCACGTCTAGAGGTTATTTTGAGATTTCAAAGAATGATACCGTTATAATGGCTGCTGCATCAAACCTTAATTATAAGCATAAGGGTAATGATATTCTTTGTAGTGCCTTATCTATGGTTAATGAGCCAATTACTCTTATTACAGCAGGCCATGGCTCAATAGATGTAAAGTCAGATAAAGTGAAGGTAATTAACCTTGGATTTCTTGACTCAATCGAAATGATTCATGCATTTTCAGCAGCAGACTTATTTGTTTTTCCTTCTCTTGCAGAAACGCAAGGTATGGTATTTGTAGAATCCATTGCATGTGGAACCCCAGCAATAGTGTTCCCTGTAGCTGCATTACTTGAAGGTATGCGTCCAGGAGTTACTGGATGGTTATGCGATGAAATAAGTGCAGAAAGCCTTGCTAACACAATAAATGTTGCAATAAGTGATTTAAAATCTGGAAATACTACTTTTAAGTGTAGAGAAGTTGCAGAACGTGAATATGATATAAATGTACAAGCAAAACGTTACGTATCCTTTTTTGAAAAAGAGGTTGCAAGGTGTGAAAACCTGTATTCATAAGCGAGTTTGTTTTCATAGTTATCGTAATCGAACCCCAAGGTCTGCAAGTCTTGATGGGAGGTACTCATCAGTTACAAAATCAAGTCCTCTGCTTGCAAAGGCCTGCTGTTCTGATTTTACATTGA
>JAITWW010000075.1 GCA_031285085.1 Candidatus Methanofilum arcanum | reverse complement strand
AATTCCTTTCTTGATATCATAGGTGAGGTACATCGGGGATTTCTCCAGTAGGTAGAACATAATATTCTATCCACATTATTATAATGTACGTTCTAACAATATATATACTTTTACCAGATAGGTGTACCACCTTCAAAAATGAAAGGTAAATTGAAGATATTTTGCCGTGGATAGAATTATTTGCTGGGAATTAAGGATAATTGCTATCTCTTTTGTACACCACTCACGAAGGAACCAGTACGCTGGAAAGAGAACTGTGCCTGCAACAAGTACATTCAAAATGAGCTGTGCATGATATATCGAGACCTTATCTGGACCAAAGAAGTATGATATTGATAAAAGAAGTGAATACCCTGGAGGAACAGTGGCAGCATATGCACCAGAGGATATAAATGTCCCGCCGATAATGGATTGGGCAATGGAATCATATAGTGTTGCATCACCTAAATTCTGAGGACCTGCAAAAGAAAAAGAATACCATATTCTCATGCCACAGATGAGGAAATAAAGAATAAGCAATGTAGCCCATATCGGTATAGGTTGAATTATTTTTCCTTTTCTCTCTTTTTTCATTATGTGAATATCTGTGCTACTCTGATATGAATTGTAATGAAGTGTTCTGATTCAGCTTTGTCTGCTCATATTATGTATGGACATCATGGTGCAACCAGTCAGAAAGGAGCATTTGATGAGTAACTGTTCCAAGTGCCACCATTAATATCTCATCTCCTGAGAAGGGATATTCATTGGGATACACACAGATGTTCATCAGTGGACAGGCATTGCACTCTGCTTTTTTTCGACATGCCATGCGAGAAAGTGCAGAGAATGGGCGATCAAGTGCCCATGGATCTGGTTGATGCAAATATCTACCTGCATGTATGACTTCATCTGCAGAAAGAAGAGCATCTGTTCCGGTAAAAATTCGGCTCACAACTCGAGTTACTGCTGCATCTGAAACCAGATCAAAGGGGCCAAATAGATATTTTTCATCTTTAAGTGCACCAATAACCATCGTTGCACCTGTATTAGAAAATCCAAGCATACGAAGTCGTTTAAATACTTCGCGTGGAGTTGTTGGTTCTAATTCCCACAATAGTCGCCCATCTCCCCTATACTGCCGCATTATGCTCCGTGCAATCAGATGTACTCGCATGTGCACAAGGCGTTCTGGATGCAATCCATATGCATCAAACTCAGCTTCCCATTCAGCTTGTGTATACTCGGCGATAACTGCAAATACATTCTCTGGAGATGAGAGCACTTCTTCAATAAAAAACGCACAATTGTCCCAGGTATCCTGTGAAGAAGCGCGAATATCTAAAATACAACCAAGCAAAAAATTATTTGCGTCACTAATACAAAGAGGCCTATGAGCCGCATCAGACAACCACTCCCAATACATCGGTGAACAGGAAGGACTCTTTGAAAACTCATATAATGCAGTTTGAATGTCCTTGAAATATTGCTTAATGAAGACTTCTTCTGACATATAATACTAGAGAGAACCTTGCTCCCGTGCCAACTCAACAACCCCATTTCCTGCCATTTTAAAAGCCCTGGATACTCCTCCTGGACCTAGTTTTATCCCTCCAAAAACGCGGGAGACAATAAGCACATGTGATTTTAGCTTATTTCGTTTTAAAATTTCCATTAAGAACCGACCAGGGTGACCCACTTCGCCATCATTACGATTGTCTTCGAAGCTTCCATCTACACCAATCAATTGAACTGCATAACAATGGTGTGCCGCTTTTTTATATTCCAAACGGTGATGAGCCAAGATATCATTAATCTCACTTTGATCTGATATCAAATACAAATGAGCATAAAAGTGTGAGCGTTTCTCTTCAAACTTGATTGCTGCAAGTGGCCTCATCTATGCTCTAAAATTCTAAAATAGTACATAATAACTTGAAACATATGAAAAAAGGGTGATGGTTAGCAGTCGGTGCAAGCAATACCTGATTGGTAACTAAAGACCTTATTGAATGCACTTACACCACCTGCTACTGACGCTGTGTCAATTGCAGTAAGTGTTGATGACGTCTCATTGTATATACCCATCATCTTCCCCATTGCATCTTGTGCTGATGTTGCAGTGGCACTTCTTCCTTCCATCACACTGACCGTAAAGGTTGTAGAGAATATTCCATCTGCATACCCTGATGCAGATTTTGAACTTGGAGTAACTGATATTTCATAATTTAGTGCCGCTGGAACATCAACACTACTTCCAACTGCAGTTAATGAGCCTCTAGTCTCTACCTGTGCTGATGTTACACTTCGCATCTTTGACGATGCAGTCGCTTTATTGCAGAATGCAGGAATAACACTACTTCCTCCCTGTGAAAAGACACATCTGAGTTCATTTCCTTCATATGACCATTGGCCAGCCACATCAAGGACATATGACTCATCAGCCATGAGATGAGAACCATTTATACTCTCATATGTTAAGACCTTCTGTGTCTCTATATTGTACATACCTGGCGCCTGTGGATCTGTAGTAACCACAACAGATTTGACCTCAGAGTACTCACCACCATTTGTCATGACAAAGTCCGAGTATGCACCATATGCAATACTTGATCCTTTCACAGAGTTACCATTTATGGTAGGCATTCCAAGAGTGTCAAGACCACCATCACTCACTTGCCATGAGAGTGATGTTTTCTGCATTACTACGCCGATAGTCTCGATCACAGTATACACGGAGATTCGCTGATTTTCAGGAACTCCTTGTGGAAGTCGGTCTGCAACAGGTGTTCCTCCTAACATTATGAGTAAAACGAGCAAAGATATTGATATATTTCGGTATTTTCCACGATTCATGTATTTACACATCTCCACATATACACAATTCCCATGAACGGGGTTACGCAATTCTTTACTATCTCTTAATGTTGTAATATATAGTTTCCTTAGTCAATGTATCAACTAATAAGTGAATACGCTTAAAGTAAATGGGAGAGAATCGATTTTTAATACTCATCTCCTTTTATTTGAACTCCACTCACAATAAAATATTCACTTAAAAATAAAAATTTGTTTATAAAAAAGTATAAAAATTGTTCTATCTGCTTATCCGTACTTTCTTTCATTTCGTACTTTCTTTATTTGCTACCCCAGAGACTATGGAGATTGCAGTACGCATAGGCAGTGATATCTGTTTTTTCCATGGGGAAAAATGCTTCTGGCTTTTTTCCGGGATAAACTGCACGCCACATATCAATCTCTCCATCATGTGCTGAAATCCATTCAATGTGATGTGCTTCCTCCATTGGATGGGCAACCTCTCCACAAGTAACTAAAATACCACCATCAACTTTTGTTATCACGGGTTTGTGTTTTTCATTTCCTGTATCAACGACATGTGGTATGAGTTCTTCCATCTCTTTGCCACAGCATGTTGGCATGCAGTCTGCTGAGTTGAGTGTAAGCACCATGAGACCACAATCACCTTTTAAAATGGCATTTTCCTTAACCATGAGTATCTCCTGAGTTTTACGAACAGAACCACTGTTGGTTTCATCCGCTTTCGTGTTATCTTATGTCGATATCAGTATTTACACATTTCGCATTGTACCAATTGAGGATTATGAAATATCTCATTCAAAACGCGTTTCTCCGAAAGAATAGGTGTAGAAACGTGGGAAAACCACATATCTATTAATTTCTTCCCCTTTCATCTAACTCAAATGCTTCATTAACTTGTGCCACAAATGTATACTATTTATGAAAGCAGTCTTGGGACTTGAAAATGGTCATTATTATATTGGAGATGGCTTTGGCGCTGAAGGGCAGGTCTGCGGCGAGGTTGTTTTTTCCACTCAGATGCTTGGATATATGGAGGCTCTTACCGATCCAAGCTATCACGGACAGTTGCTGACGTTTACTTTTCCCCAGATCGGTAACTATGGTGTTGATTTCAATAATTTTCAAAGTTCACAGGTATTTGCTCGGGGATTTATTGTTCATGAGCTCTGCGAAAAGCCCGCACATGATCCAACACTTCGATCTTATTGTGAGACAAATGGTATTATGGGCATCAGTGGCATAGACACTCGAAGGCTCACGGTTCAAAGTCGACAAAGTGGCACGCTGCAAGGTTGTCTTATGATTGGAACAGATGATGGAGAGGCAGCCGTTACACAAGCCAGAAAAGCTCCTCCTCTCAGTGATCTTGATCTCATTGGTGAGGTCTCCTGTTCTGAGATGTATCATATACCAGGATCTGGCAAAAAAATAGCGGTGATTGATCTAGGCATTCAAAAAAGCATGTGTGAAAATCTGGTACGCCGGGGATATGATGTATATGTATTTCCACATACTGCAACACCAAATGATATCGGTGCAGTTCATCCTGACGCCCTTTTCATTAGCAATGGGCCAGGAGATCCAATGCAGGCAACACAAGCGATAAAAACAGTAAAAGAGTTCATTGGTGAGATACCAATATTTGGAGTCTGCATGGGGAATCAGATCTGTGGGCTTGCTCTTGATGGCCGCACTGAAAAGATGAAGTTTGGGCACCGGGGAGTAAATCAACCGGTTCGCTATCAAAATGGAGTTATCGTGATTACCTCTCAAAATCATGGGTACGTGGTAGATAAAGAGAGTCTGCCAGAAGGGTGTGTGGTGAGTTATGTGAACTGCAATGATGGAACACTGGAAGGATTTGAAGATCCATATCTAAAGATCTTCTCTATACAGTTTCATCCCGAAGCCTCAGATGGCCCTCATGATATGCAAAAACAGTTCTATGATGGAGTGATTGGGAGGACAATCTAATGCCAAAAGATCCAACTCTCAAAAAAGTTCTGATAATAGGATCAGGACCGATCCAGATTGGACAAGCAGCCGAGTTTGATTTCTCTGGAACGCAAGCATGCCGTGCTCTGCGTGAGGAAGGTATTGAGGTCGTGCTTGTGAACTCAAATCCTGCAACGATTCAGACAGATCCAGATACTGCAGATATTATCTATGTCGAACCGATACAGGCAGATATCATCGCACAGATAATTGCAAAAGAGAAACCAGATGGAATCCTCTCTGGAATGGGTGGGCAGACCGGCCTTAATATGACCGCAGAGCTTGCTGAGATGGGAGTTCTTGATGACGTGCGAATTCTTGGAACTCCACTTGAAGCAATTTATGATGGCGAAGATCGAGATAGATTCCGCAATCTCATGGGTAAAATTGGTGAACCGGTACCAAAATCGATAATTGTAAACTCAATGTCACAGATCGATCAAGCAATCAAAGAGATTGGATTTCCGGCGATCATACGCCCAGCATATACCCTTGGTGGATCAGGTGGTGGAATCGCACATAATGAAGCAGAGATACGCCGCATTGCAGAGTTTGGTATGGGGCGCTCTCGTATTCATCAGATCCTTGTCGAAGAGAGTGTTGCAGGCTGGAAAGAGATTGAGTTCGAAGTTATGCGCGATGCCTCAGATACCTGCATTATTATCTGTGGCATGGAAAATGTCGATCCAATGGGGGTACACACTGGTGAAAGTGTTGTTGTTGCACCAATTATGACATTACGCAGCGATGAGTTCAATCTGCTTCGATCTGCCTCTCTTAAAATTATTCGTGCTCTGAATGTCCAAGGAGGGTGTAATATCCAGTTTGCATTCAAAGGTGGAGATGAGTACCGCGTTATTGAAGTAAATCCCCGGGTATCTCGTTCATCTGCACTTGCGTCTAAAGCAACAGGTTATCCAATTGCACGTGTTGCATCAAAGATTGCTATCGGTCTTCATTTGGATGAGATTCAAAATACCGTTACTGGTGTAACACCAGCATCATTTGAGCCTGCCATTGATTATATTGTGGTAAAAGTTCCAAGATGGCCATTTGATAAATTCAAAACTGCTGATCGAACTCTGACTACTGCGATGAAAAGCACAGGAGAGGTCATGGCGATTGGACGCAGCGTTGAAGAAGCATTTTTAAAAGCCATTCGCTCGCTTGATAATGATAATACGGTGCACACAGATCATCGTGAGATTCAGATGATCCTCAGCAGGCCAACTGATGAACGGTTTACAACATTGTTTGATGCATTTAGAGAAGGATTTACCCTTGAAGAAGTGTACAACCTCACACGCATCACTCCGTTTTGGCTTGAAAAGATCAGAAATATTGTGGATCTTGAAAAAGAACTCAAGGAGTCTTACTCCCCTACTCTGGTAAAAAAAGCAAAAAGGTATGGATTCTCAGACAAGTATATCGCAGATCTAGTACATGTTCCTGTGGAGGATGTACATGCTATCGCGGGTGATCCTGCTTATAAAATGGTAGACACCTGTGCAGCTGAGTTTCCCGCGCAAACCCCATACTTCTACTCAACATATGGGGATCAGTTCTGTGAGGTTGAACCAAATAACCACAAAAAAGTACTGATTCTTGGTTCTGGGCCGATTCGTATTGGACAAGGAATTGAGTTTGATTATTGTACAGTGCATGCAGTAACTGCACTGCGTGAGCAGAGTATTGAGGTTCATATTGTAAATAATAACCCTGAGACCGTCTCCACTGACTTTGATATCTCTGATAGACTTTTTTTTGACCCGATGAATCTCGAGGATGTGCTCTCAATTTTACGAAAAGATACATATGAGGGAATAATGGTTCAGTTCGGGGGTCAAAACGCAATTAATCTTGCAGTACCAGTCCATGAAGCAATTCTTCGTGAAAACCTTCCTGTACGCATTCTTGGAACATCTCCTGATGCAATGGATATGGCAGAGGATCGCGATCGGTTTAGTGCACTCTTGACAAGACTTGGTATCTCTTCTCCTCCAAACGCTTCTGCAACGAGTGAAGAGGAAGCACATGTGAAAGCAGAATCTATTGGATATCCTGTTATGGTCCGCCCAAGTTACGTGCTTGGAGGACGAGCAATGGAGATCGTGCATGATGCAAATGAACTCGCTTCATATATGCGAGAAGCAGTTCGCGTCTCACGCAGTCATCCTGTGCTTATTGATTCATTCCTCTCTGATGCAACTGAGATAGATGTTGATGCTGTTTGTGATGGTGAAGAGGTGCTTATTGGAGGCATCATGGAACACATCGAGATCGCTGGCATCCATAGTGGTGACTCTGCCTGTGTAATTCCACCTCAATCTCTTTCAGATCTTGTTCTTGAAACAGTACGTGCTTGTACGAAAAAGATCGCTCTTGGGCTTGGTGTGGTGGGCCTTGTAAACATTCAGCTTGCAGTGAAAGATGAAATGGTGTACATTCTTGAGGCAAATCCGCGTGCAAGTAGAACAGTTCCATTTGTGTCAAAAGCAACTGGCCTTCCTCTGGCAAAGATTGCAGCACGTGTAATGATGGGCGCAAAGCTAAAAGATCTTGAATATACTGAACGTACTATTTCTCATGTTGCAGTAAAGGAAGTACTGTTACCATTTAACAAACTCCCTGGTGTGAATACGATATTAGGTCCAGAGATGAAAAGCACTGGAGAGGTCATGGGTATTGACTATGACTTTGGAAGAGCATATTACAAAGCCTCCCTCTCTGCAAACAATAAAATTCCAACCACCGGTAATGTCTTTATATCGATAACAGATGATATGAAGGCTGCAATGCTGCCAGTTGCTCAAGACCTTGTTCGGGGTGGACTTACCCTGTACAGCACAAGCGGTACAGTTGAATTTTTCGAACGTAATCAGGTTCCTGCTAACCTCGTTCGAAAGATAACAGATGGATCGCCAAACATTTTAGATCTTCTGCGTGGAGGAGAGATTGATCTTATTATCAACAATTTTGCAGATAAAAAATCACGCCAGGATCATATGGAGATCATGAAGGTTGCGATAGATTATGGCATTCCATATATTACAACACTCCAAGCTGCTGCCGCTGCTGCCGCTGCTATCTCATCACTTGCAGAGGATCATATAACAATTGAGCCACTCCAGCATTATATACATTAGAGAAAATGTTTTCATTTTTTACCATATTTTCCTTTTTTTCATTTTTTATAAGAGTTAGACAAAACAATGCCAAGAAAAAAGCATCGCGCATGCTTCAACCCCTTCATTTGAGTTCTTATCCTACAGAGTTTGGCGCAGGAAAAATAACCACAAGGAGTGAACAAAAAATGTATGAACAGAAGAACGAAGAAGAGAGGGGAGAGAAAGATAAATAGATTTGCAGTTTTATTATATTTATTTAATTGAAAGGGCAGGGAGATTTCGAAGCTTCCTACGTTATCTTCCTACGTTATAATTGCTCAGAATTGCAGGTTGTCCACATCTGAAAGAAGATGAAAGATCTTTAGCAGCAGAAAGTTAAATACTCTTACCATTCCTATAATAGAGGTGAAAGTCAACTTCATGATAGTGATGAATACTGCAATATTTCGGGCTTGGCTTTAAAAGTATTTATTACTGATCAAGACCAATATTAGACATTCGCATGAGTTGACTCTGTACCACAGAGCAAGTATATTTGCGGAGGTATTGGAGGATTACGCATTATGGCTAATGAAAAACCACACCTTAATCTTGCGGTCATTGGACACATTGACCATGGGAAATCTACAACTGTCGGACGAATGATGTTTGAGGCTGGAGCGGTTCCACCTCATATTATCGAAAACTTCAGAAAAGAAGCTGACCAAAAAGGTAAAGGCTCTTTTGCATTTGCATGGGTTATGGATAACCTAAAAGAAGAGCGTGAACGTGGCATTACCATCGATATTGCGCACAAGCGTTTTGACACGGCAAAATATTACTTTACCGTTGTGGACTGCCCAGGTCACAGAGACTTCGTCAAGAACATGATTACTGGTGCATCACAGGCAGATGCAGCAATTATTGTTGTTGCAGCAACTGATGGTGTCATGGAACAGACAAAAGAACACGTGTTCCTCTCAAAGACTCTTGGTATTCAGCAAATTATTGTTGCAATCAATAAAATGGATGCGGTAAAATATGATGAAGCCAAGTTCAATGAGATTAAAGCCAGCATGAGCAACCTGCTTAAGATGGTTGGAACTGATCCTTCAAAGGTGCCATTCATTCCAATTAGTGCATTTGAAGGAGATAATGTCAAGGAAAATAGCTCAAATACTCCATGGTATAAAGGAAAACCACTCATCGTCCAGCTGGATGAGTTAACAATGCCTCCAAAGCCAACAGATAAACCACTGCGCATTCCAATCCAGGATGCATACTCAATATCAGGTATTGGAACCGTCCCAGTCGGTCGTGTTGAGACCGGAACGCTGAAAAAGGGTATGAATGTTGTTTTCATGCCAGCAAATAAGAGTGGAGAGTGTAAATCCATCGAGATGCACCACGAAGAGGTTGGAGTTGCAGAGCCAGGTGACAACATCGGCTTCAATGTACGTGGTATCGGAAAGGATGATGTCCGTCGCGGAGATGTCTGTGGAGATGTCAACAACCCACCAGCAGTTGCAGAAGAGTTTACTGCACAGATCGTTGTGTTACAGCATCCAAGTGCAATCACTGCAGGATACACTCCTGTGTTCCACTGTCACACCGCACAGGTTGCCTGTACCTTTACTGAGCTTGTAAAGAAGCTCGATCCACGCACTGGTCAGACTCTTGAAGAGAATCCAACCTTCTTAAAGGCTGGAGATGCTGCAATTGTGAAGTGTATGCCAACCAAACCCCTCTGTCTTGAAAACTCAAAGGAACTCCCTCAGCTCGGTCGCTTTGCAATCCGTGATATGGGTTCTACCATCGCTGCTGGAATGTGCATTGACCTTGTCAAGAAGCAATTCCGCTAAAACCTTATTTTTTGGATTGATCATATGCAGAAAGCCAGAATTCGCCTAACCGGTACCGATTATAAAAAAGTAGAAGAAGTGTGTGATAAAATCAGAGAGATAGCCGAGCGTACCGGCGTTAATCTGGCAGGGCCAATTCCACTTCCAACAAAGCGCCTTGTAGTTCCTATCCGAAAGAGTCCTGATGGAGAGGGAACTGCAACATGGGATCGATGGCAACTTCGTGTTCACAAACGTTTAATTGACATTGATGCAGATGAACGTGCACTGCGTCAGCTCATGCGTACACAAGTACCTAAAGATATTGGCATTGAGATAGTTCTTGAAAACTAGATAAACTCTCTATGACGTCATGAGCGCAGTTATTACCTCAATAAAAGAACGATATTATAACACCCCTACACAAAAGATTATCCTTTTCATTTTTATAATAGGTCTTTTTCTTCGCATTATTTATCCCGAACTCAAACTATTACACCATGACGAAGCTATTCATGCATGGATGTCTTATGGGTTGCTCGTAGATGGAACATATACATATGATCCAGTCTATCATGGTCCGCTCCTCTATTACATCATGTCTACTGCGTTTTCGATTTTTGGTGATAGTGATGCCGTTGCGAGACTTGTGCCTGGTATTGCTGGTGCATTGATTATTCCTGCATTATACCCTCTGTACAAGCTCGATTATATTTCAAAAAATCAAGTGGTGCTTGTTGCATTATTTTTTGCACTATCACCGAATATGGTGTACTTTTCACGTTTCTTACGCCATGACATCTTCCAACTCCTGTTTACATTGTTGTTACTCGTGTGTATTTTCGCATATTTTGAAAGAGAGAAGTGGTATTTTGCACTTTTAGCGGGTATTTGTGGAGCTTTTACTCTTTGCCTAAAGGAAGAAGTTCCAATAATTCTGGTGTTCTTTGCAGTTTTTTTCATTGGAATGTGGCTCCTTGGAAAGATAGAGTTTCCAAAGACATGGAGTCGTGATATTGTTATTGCAGTATTTGCTGCACTTGCAATCTGTTATGTCTTATATTCTTCGCTTCTGAGTCAACCAGATGTCTTTTTTGAAGCGGCAAGCAGGGCAGTAAACCACTGGCTTTCAATACATGGGGAGTGTCGTCTGTGTGGACCTCCATATTTTTATGTATTATACCTATTCATCTATGAATTACCAATATTGATCCTTGCAATTGTATCAATTTTTATCTGGCTATTCCGAAAAGAAGGATTAGTACACATCGTCAAAGCAGGCACAGACTATTTAAATGGAATAATCGATGGGTACAAATTCAAGATCCCCTACCAACCATTTGATAAGAAAGAATTATTTTTCATTTTGTGCTTGTACTGGCTTGCTGGAACGATGGCTCTCTATGGGTACGTTGGTGAAAAAGTCCCTTGGCTTTTGATTCATCAGCTTTTCCCTATGCTTTTTGTTGCAGTGCGCATGCTAGAGGAACTAAACCGAAAGAAGGTCATTTTAACAGGGATTTGCGTAGTATGGCTCATAATCCTCATGGTGCATGTCACGTTTATCCCAGCTGCTGATCTGAGCGAGCCGATTGTGCAGGTCCAAAACTCTGAGGATCTCCGTGTTATTATGGGACTTATTGATGCATCTGAACGTGTTGCTCTTGTTTCTACCAGTAGTTGGCCACTGCCTTGGTACTATCGTGGAGATCGCTGGAGTAAGTTCCTATTTTATGCTGGTGCTATCCCAGAAGATGAGTTGTATGGGCTAGATCCAGATCTCGTCATTGCAGATTATAATGATGAGATCTATCCTTCACTTGAAGGGTATACAAAAGAAACATACAAGCTTAGTTATTGGTTTTCATGGTATGAGAATCATGATCGAGCTCTTGCGTGGTTTTTCCTTCGCGATGGGACATTAGGAAGTTTGAATATAAATGTATTCACAAGAGCATGATGAGTACATTCACATCTTCTCTTATTGACTATCCAATATTGTTTTTTTCCATCAAATACTTCCTATGTGCACCTACGTGATGGGTAGGCCAATCCACTTCATTTCAATCATGTATATAGAGGCTAGAAGCCCATATAAAAACTAAAAAGGTATCCATGACATCCATCACAAAAGCTGTTATTCCCGCTGCTGGGTGGGGCACGCGTTTCCTTCCAATGACGAAAGCACAACCAAAAGAGATGTTGCCTGTCGTTGACAAGCCTGTAATTCAATATGTTGTTGAAGAAGCGGTACGTTCTGGTTGTGATGATATCCTTATTATTACTGGACGTAACAAACGCGCTATTGAAGATCATTTTGATGCTTCCCTTGAGCTTGATCTTCATCTGCGTACTGGCTCAAGTGCAAACATTGCCCATGAATATGAAGCTCTCAAAGATCTTGCAAACATTCATTATATTCGACAAAAAGAGCAGAAAGGGCTTGGAGACGCAATTTTCCATGCGCGATACCATTGCCGTGATGAACCATTTGCTGTGTTACTTGGCGATACCATCTGTGTACCACACAATGGAGAAGCTGAGTGTACAAAACAGATGATAGATGTATATCACAAATTCCAGAGTTCTGTCATTGTTGTTGAGGAGGTTCCTGATGAAAAGATATCTGATTATGGCATTATTGCAGCACAAAAAATAGATGATAGTACCTATGAGATCACTGATATTATTGAAAAACCATCTCTTGCTGCTGCTCCATCTCGCCTTGGCGCTATTGGGAGATATCTTCTTACCCCTGATATTTTCTCGCTCCTTGCTGAGGCAAAGCCAGGTTATAATGGAGAGATCCAGCTGACTGATACCCTTCGCAAGCTCAAAAACCCTCTTGGCATTATAACGAAATGTACGAGATATGATATTGGTGATAAGCCTGGATGGATGCGATCAAACATTGAACTTACTATGATGCACCCAGTATTTGGGAGTATTATCTCTGAGGCATTCATATCTAAAAGATGAGTTCAAGATATCTATGATACCATATAAAAATAATCAAAATAGAGATGATATTGATCAGATTATCAAACACCTCCCTTTCTCCTTTGATGGACAGCGAGTACTGATCACAGGAGTTGCAGGTTTTTTAGGTTCCTGGCTTGCAGAATCTATCCTTACCATGGGAGGTACGGTAATAGGTATTGACAACTTTGCGAGTGGTACGATTCAGGCAGTGGAACACTTAAAATCTGTTGGAAATGATCAGTTCACCTTTTTAAACCATGATATATCAAAATCAATTGACTTTGTTTCTCCTGTAGATTGCGTCATGCACTTGGCTTCACGGGCTTCTCCATTTGAATTTGTACCATATCCAATCCAAATTATGAAATCAAATACCCTTGGAACAATGAATGCTCTAGGCATTGCCAAGCGTCATGGGGCACGATTTCTTTTTACCTCTACAAGTGAGATCTATGGTGAGGCTCAGCTCTTTCCAACTCCTGAGACGTACCGAGGCAATGTGAATGTACTTGGCATTCGTGGTTGCTATGATGAGGCTAAGCGTGCCGGTGAGGCTTTGTGCATGGCATATTTTCGTCAACATGAGATCGATGTGAGGATTGCACGAATTTTTAATACCTATGGTCCACGAATGCGAGCAGATGGATTATATGGGAGAGTCATTCCAAGGTTTATGGATCAAGCATTGCATGGGAAGTCAATCACCATCTTTGGCGATGGTACTCAGACACGAAGTTTTTGCTATGTGACGGATCAGATTGAAGGGCTGCTCAGATTGTGCACTATTCCTGCTGCACGTGGAGAAGTTGTTAATCTCGGAAACCCGATGGAGATAACAATTCAAGAGCTTGCAGATCATATCATTCACATAACACATTCAAAATCATCATGTGTATTTGAGCCTCTCCCTCCCGATGATCCCACTCGTCGTGTTCCAGATATTACAAAAGCAAGAGAGCTTCTTGAGTGGAGTCCACGGATCTCCTTAAAAAGTGGACTGCGCCGTGTATGTGATTCTTTGAAGTTCCAAGGAGATGAGTGAGATATGGAGAGAGATTTTGCATCTATATCCCTTATTGTTCCTGCATACAATGAACAAGAGGCTATTCTCCCTGTAATTGATGAGTACTATCCCTATGTTGATGAGATCATTGTTGTGGATGATGGCTCATCTGATGAGACATATGTGCGGGCTTGTACTCGTGTTGATGCCAAAGTCAAAGTCTATCAACATGCCAAAAATCAAGGTAAAGTTGGGGCATTACGCACAGGTGTTTCACATGCCTCTGGTGATATTATTGTTTTTACTGATGCTGATTGTACCTATCCTGCGTGTTATGTACCTGAAATGGTGAGAATCCTAAAGGAAGGAAAAGCAGATCTTGTTCTTGGGGCACGTCTTGAAGATCGAAAAAATATTCCCCTATTCAATAGAATTGGAAATACTATCTTTTCAAGTCTTGCAGGGTATATCAGTGGCAAAATAATCCAGGATGCTCAGACAGGATATCGAGCAATGTTCAAAGATAGGATACCTATGCTTGATGTCACCGCAAAAAGCCTTGAGTTTGAGACGAAAATGACTGTTCGTGCTGCAAAACTTGGGTACACAATTATTGAAATTCCAATTGTGTACAGAGAACGCGTTGGCGTCTCAAAGCTACATCCCATCCGTGATGGCACTCGAATGCTTCGTGGACTTGTTTCGATTGCTTGGAACGAGACCTCGCCCCTTGGGAAGATGATTTTAGCCCCTAGTATTTCCTTTGTAATTATCGGTCTTTTATTTGGATTATATAGTTTATATGAACGCTTTTCTGTGTACCACCTCAATCATGAGTATTTTCCAATGATTGCTATTTTCTCAGTGTTGCTTGGTATACAGATCTTCTCCATTGGCCTTGTAGTAGATTATCTTACCAAGAAGTTGGATCGAATTGAAGAGAGGATATTTTCTTTAAACGAGAAAAAGAACTAGTGCAGTGAGAATTCACTCTCATTTTGTCAACATCAGATTTAACAATTTGTTTTTAATATATTTATTTATATAGAATATCCAAGCATGCCAAGCAGGCGCCGTGCCCAGAGAAGCTTCCCACGCTTTATTGGATCTACCTTCTCATCATCAAGATCAAACCCACATAGTGTAACCTTCATCGCTCCAAGCGCATGTGCAAAAAACACTGCCCGATCTCCATCACTGAACCCTCCAAAATTATACACATGAGAAAATGGCTCCGCCTGAGTTGTGCAAATAACCGGCCCTGCACAGAAAGGAACAAATGATTGAATGAAATGAGTATTATCTCCATGAGCATGAATAACAAGAATGGTTCCATTCCGATTCATGGAGTATATTATCTCTCTTGCATCATATATTCCATCAAGATCTGTTACAATAATATCAGGTGTCAAACACTCTCTGTGAAGAACAAGTGATGCTCCATCTGCTGCAATGAGAATCAACTTCTCTCTGCTTGAATCTGACAACTCCAGAGCATGTAATTCATCTTGCAAACATGGAGCATTTCCACAGACAACTATCTGTTCTCTAGTTTTGATCAGTCTTTTCGCTTCTAAAAGAGCATCCTGCTCTACAAGTGATGCAAGAAGCTTGGCTGATCTTTCATCATCAGCGCGAGAAAATGAAAAATATGAAAGAATTTCGGTGTATAGTGGATCCCACTCTTCAAACTTCATTTTTGCTCAACATTCTCTTCTAACAATCCAATCTGTCGATAGAGGTTCTGCAACAGTGGTTCAATTACAAGATCCAATAAAACCTCTTTATCACGAACCAAGGAAAAGATTGAAAGGGGAATTGAAGCTGCAGCCATTGTTGCATGACCACCTGCATCACCAATAGCTCCAAATGTTTCAGACATAACAGTCCCAAGGTTTAGCCGCACATCTCTATTGCGCCCAGACATAATAATTGCTTCATCAGTAATGCCATACACAATAGCAGTGCTGATTCCTTCAAGACTCAATAACATATCAGCGGCTTGAGGTAATGCATCTCGATTTCGTACATAGCCAACATTTGAAAATAAGTACCCACTTCTCGTTTTTCGATGTAATATTGCGTGACCCAAAATATCCATAGTCTCATATGAATACTGTGGAAACATGATCTTTTCCAAAAGTTCAGCATCTGCGTACTGAAGTAAAAATGCTGCATTCATGAGATCATTTGGCGAAAGGTTGCGGTGAAAATCCTTTGTATCCGTCCTAATTCCATACAGCAATGCTGTTGCCAACTTAGGATCTGGAGTAATATTTAACGCCTTTATGTACTCAGTCAGAATACTTGCACATGCACCATATCTCGGACGAATATCAATAAATGCTGCATTTTGGCTAATCTGTTGTTCATTATGATGATCAATGATAATATGTACAGGAGTATCTCGCGAAAGACCATTATTGATCCCTGGCCCTCCACTATCCACAAGTGCAATATATTCACACTGTGTGAGGCTTTTTGGTGTCAACCGTTCCAGCTTCAGCTCTAAGATGTTCACAAGTGCTCTGTTTTCCTGATAACCAATAACACCGTCATACAACAACTGGACATGTAAATCTGGGTTTGCAATATGTGCTAATTCCGCGAGGGCTAAACCACAAGAGATTCCATCAGGATCTGGATTTGTATGCAGCACAATACCAAGAGTTCCAGTCCATTGCTCCAAGATATGGATGAGTTTTGAGCTGTTTCCACTACACCTCAGCTGTTCAAGGCTGGAATATGCAGTGTTTGCAATGATCTCTTGAGGATAGATGACAAAGTCAGCTCCTGCTTCCAGAAGGTCTACTTTATTTATTGGATCATTTGCCCGGGCAATAACATGTGCAGAGGGGAGTGCCTTTCGTGCCCATAATACTCCTGACAGATTTACCTCATGACTATCACTTACGAAAAAAACAACATTAAACCATCCAAGTCCAGAAAGCCTCTCTTTGTCTATAATATCAATACAGAGTGCTTCATAGTTCTGCTCGCGAAGCTCCTTTACCCTTGCAGGATCATTATCTAGACAGGTAAATGTGATATGTTCACGTCGTAATCGTTCAAGTATAAGAAACCCAACACTTCCACATCCACATACGAGACAGGAAAACGACCCCGCCTCCTGTGACACTGCCTCTTGCATATGTTGTATTATTTGTCATCCAGAGGTAAAAATGAGTTGAGGATATGTTTTTATGTGAGGGGAGATAACAATGTAGTGCAACGATTTAATGTAGTGGGCTTGTAGCTTAGCTGGCAGAGCGACAGACTCTTAATCTGTAGGTCAGGGGTTCGAATCCCTTCAGGCCCGTCTTCTTTTTGGCGTCATTTTTTCAATATCGTTTTCTATCAATGTACTTTCACTTTTTCCTTTTATCTCACTATGTGTACATAGTACAAAAGGAACATACAAGAAATAGCACGCTGTTTTTAGAGATTTAAAAGTTATCTCTCATTTCAATTATGAGAGAAAAAAATGCTGATATGGGGATTCGAACCCCAGTCCTCGGCGTGAAAGGCCGAAATGATTGGCCGGACTACACTATATCAGCGAAAATGATAATTACCTGCTCCAGAATGCTGATATGGGGATTCGAACCCCAGTCCTCGGCGTGAGAGGCCGAAATGATTGGCCGGACTACACTATATCAGCACTTGTGCTATAACATATTAACAGTACATTCATAAAAAGATTTGTTTTAGATTTTCAGATTTTCTTTATTATATTATTATCATTATCGTGTTTCTACTAGCTATTGAATTGGTGTACCCTCTTGTGTGACAATCGTCTGAAATATTTCCATGAATTGGCGAGTGATGGGGCCTGGAACACCTGTTCCAATCTTTCTTCCATCAATGGTTGTAATAGGAGCAATCTCTGCGGCAGTTCCTGTGACAAACACCTCATCTGCAGCATAAAGATCAAAATATCCTATATTTCGTTCAGTGACATCAATTCCAAGTGTTGTTGCAATCTCTAATGCAACGAAGCGCGTAATTCCGTCCAAGCTATTCAATGTTGGTGGTGTTACGATTTTCCCATTTTTCACGATGAAAATATTATCTCCTGACCCTTCTGAGATATAGCCATTTGTATCAAAGAAAATCGCTTCATCTCCACCTTTGTAATTAGCTTCAATCTTTCCAAGAATGTTATTAAGATAGTTCAAGCTCTTTACATTCGGAGGCATCGCTTCGGCAGGCATTCGACGTACTGAGACACATACACCAGTCAAACCACGTTCATAGAGATCACCATACATCGCTCCCCAGTCAACTGCAATCACAACAACCGTTGGCTTTGGACACTTTCGTGGGTCAAGGCCCAGATCTCCTGGACCACGTGAGACAATCGGGCGAATATAGCAGTTTGTAAGATTATTTCGTTTGCAAACTTCAACAATGATTTTGGTCATCTCTTCTTTTGTGATCGGAATCTCAAGATCAATTGTTTTTGCAGAGTCAAACAGTCGATCTACATGCTCTGCAAGCCTAAAGACCTTACCATTATATGCGCGAATTCCTTCGAATACGCCATCACCATATAAAAATCCATGATCAAATACAGAGACCTTAGCTTCATCTCTGGGAACAAAAGCGCCATCGAGGTAGATTTGGAGACTTGATTCCATAGTATATTATTATCTACCTCAAAAATAGATGAACTCATCGTTTTTGTGAGGCACTTTTACATCTCTCAATAAATGCCTGAAAAAATGAGATAGATGGCACTGGATGAAGATGAGTATATCCTGCCATTACAGAAGAAACAACCAACCCATCATGAGATCCATCAATTCCAACTCCTCTTTCAAGTTTTATTCCATACTGTGGATCTGTGGGTTCAATGGCTGAGTAATGAAATACATGACCAAATATACGATGTTTTCCAAATGGGCAATGAGTTGATGTTTCTCCAACAACATACCGCACAGTTCTTTGCACAGGGATAGTAACAATTCCATGCACAATATCACACAATGAATACTTTTCTCCCTGTGTAAGTCCTTGGAAATCACTTCCAATTTCAAGAGATGAAGCAAGATAGATGAGTCCACCACACTCAGCATAGATTGGAACCCCCATTTTTGCGGCTCTTTGTAATCCCCTCCGCATACTTTCATTTTTAGCCAGATCAGCAGCATAATACTCTGGATACCCCCCGCCAAAGATGAATCCATCAGCGTTTGCAACCTTTTCAAAAACATCATGCAATGGAGAAAAAAATTGAATCTCTGCCCCATTCGCTCGTAATATGTCAAAGAGGTCTGGGTAGTAGAAATTGAATGCTTTGTCATGCGCAACTGCAATACGCGTGTGTGCGCATTTTTTTGAGATTCCATCTGTAAAAGCTGAGCTCAATGGAATGGGAACTGATATTTTTCGCGCATGCGATTCAATCTCATCGATATGAAGATATGGCAAAAAACGAGCAGAGAGATCTGAGATCGTGAGTGCTGTATCTGTTGCAGCTGCCTCTACATATGGAACAAGACCAAGGTGGCGCATCACAAGATCTGGTGTCTCAGTTCGAGGAATCGCACCAAATACAGGAATGTTACAAAAGTGTTCAATTGCTTCCTTTGTTTTCTGAATATGGTGTTTTCCTTGCACATTATTCAAAATTACGCCAACAATCTGAATCTGTGGATCAAATGCTTGAAAACCCATCACAAGTGCTGCTGCACTGCGCGTAATGCTTCGTGTATTTATGACGAGAATAATGGGGACATCAAGGATCTTTGCAATACCTGCGGTGCTTCCCGTATCAAGTATGGCATCAGCCCCTTCGTACAGCCCACGAACCCCCTCAATAAGAGCAATATCTGCACCATCACAGGCATGTGTGAAGACATCTCGTACCTCTTCATCAGTCATGAGAAAACTATCGAGGTTTCGACATGGGCGACCTGTTGCAGCGGTCAAGTATGAAGGATCGATATAATCCATACCAACCTTGAATGTCTGCACTACATATTTTTTTGCGAGTGCTGCGGCAATTGAAGTAGTAATACTTGTTTTTCCAGACCCAGATCTATCTCCTGCAATAAGAAGAGTGCGTATGTTTATAGATGTCATGTTGTTTTGGTAACTGTTGTTTTGGTTGCTGTTGTTTTATCAAGAGAACGCAATACAGCTCCAAACTCACTCTCCTGAATAGAATGCACACCAAGCACATGAGGATGGAGATCAATCTCTACTACTACGTAATCATGTCCCTGTTCTTTGAGAGGTTCATACTGCCTGGGACCGTTTGTGATAGAGACACAAAATGGAGTGATATACTTTTCAGGAATTGCATGGGGTACCCCAGATACTAAGAGATAATCTGGTTTTTCTTTTTCAATGAGTACTCCAATATCATCACCAAGAACTCCATACTCATCAAGTGATCCAATATGAGTGAGAGAAAGACCTCTCTCTTTGCACTCAGCATCTATCCCATGTGCCATTCTAGCCACTCGCAAAAGGCCCTTGTTTCCAAGATTTGCATAATAACCTATCTCTGCATCAGGGCGCAGCTCATGAACTGCAAGCAAAGGATCGATAAACATGTATGCTGTTTCTTTCTTTGCATTCATGATACACATGCCCTTTCCTCCAGAGTCGATCTTCTCAAGCAATGCCACAGCAGCAATGTGTTTTAGATCACCGCGCGATGGAGCAATATATGACTTTGCTGCTGCTCCGCGTTCTCGTTCAACACGATTTGCACCTAAAAGAAGTTGTTTTTGACGCTTCAACTCTTCGAGTGATATCCAGCCCTTTTTTTCTGCCTGCACAAGAACTGCAATAACTCCCTCGATGTTCTCACTAAATCCTGCATGAATATCTACTGCAATCGTCTCACATGATATCTCCGCTGCATCTACAATTGCTTCAAGATCTTCACCAATAATCATGGATACACATGTTCCAATGACTGCCATTCGTTTTGGTGAAAACTCATTTTGTGCATATGTAAGTACGTCAATAAGCCGCTCTTTTCCTCCAAAGATGAAATCATTATCAGATAGTGATGTTGTGAGGCATCTCATTCCATCTTCTTCCAAGAGTCTCGCATGTTTAAATGAGCATCCTGATGGTCCGTGCAGAATCGCAATCTCAACTTCAAGGTCTCGTGCGGTATACAATGCCGCAACGATGGAACTGGGGCGTGGTTGTACGTATTTCATGTTTTTTTGTTTTACCTCCATGTTTTTACCGCACAAAGTGCTGGAATTTCTGGAGGAATTGATGGAGATCGTAGGAGGTTCTCTGCTTCATCAAGTGATGATGCGGTCTGATATGGATGCTGTTCACGATGTAAATAAGCACAAATTTTTTCTCTTTCTCTCTCAGGCAGTCCACTTGGAACGAGTATGATATATGCAGGTCTCACAACCTGGATGGCTTCAATGATTGCTGCTGTGCTTAGATTTTCACACACTGCATGTGCATCTTGGCCGATACATAAGATGATATCTGATCTATTGGTTGTTGTTCGCAGATATTGTGCGGCCTCAATGGTGGTTATGTGTGTCGTGCCTGAGTTTGAATTATCAAGTATTGTTCGTTCACTTCCATCCTCATTTTTTTGTGTTTTAAGCGAGAGTCTCCCCTCAACTGGTTGAAATGAATGTATGTCATATGGGTCAACACCAAGTACGAGTGAGGAGGCAATGGCAAGGATGAGAGCAGTTCGATACTGAGATAAGAAGAATAAGGGGTTTTTGCATGTGCCTTCCCATGCCTTGTATTGATACTTTGCCAACTCTCCATCAATTTGCACAATATTATTGGCAGGAATACCTCGAGGTATCTCAGGTATTGCATCTTCTCCGGAAAGAAGGGCACATGGACTCTTTCGAAGTGATTTTTTTTTGATCTCAATGGCTGAGCGGGTTTCTGCTGCACAGCTGTAATCTTCATCTGATGTGAGAATAGCACAGTCATGGTATCCACTTACTCCTAATGACTCTTCACATATCATCCATGTCATTCCATATTCCCAGTACTCACGTGCAATGGTAAGAACTGACGCAGGAGTGATGCTCATCCGTCCTATTTTTTCTTTTCCTGGGTACTTATAGATTCCAGCAGAACAATGTAATAGTCCTGGTCCTGATGATGAAAGACAAGAAGCAAGAGCATATGCAGTTGTTGTCTTTCCTCTCGCTCCGGTTATCTCAACCATACGTCTTGGCCGAACAAATACTCCATTTTTTTCCCACTCTGAAAGAATTTCTGCTACTGCTTCATGATGGGTCTGTGTACGAATATTGCGCATTTGTGCGATCTCTAGAAGAGGATGATCTACTTGAAGATGAACTGAATGAATCACTCGTTTATATGTCCGCTGATTGAGACATTTTTGAGCATCTGCAAGAGAGATGGTGCCATCATCACGATATATATCAACCGTGTCAACTGTGTCTCCGAGCTCTTCTAGATAAGACGCAATCGTGGAGCCGCCATGAACTATGTCAAGAATAAGCGTCTGCATGGAGTTACTGAATCAGTTTGAATGCATCTTCTGCACTTGCAACCATGACATCAGCAAGAACTGGGTGTTCACCAATTGGATCTGCATAACTGAGTGGAATTTCACCAGTGTTTGTCTTGAATGTTCCTGTTTTTTGTCCCTGTTTGAATCCAAGAAGTGCTGGAATATCTTCATCGATGTGAACGCCACGTGCCAGAAAAAGAGGGACAACAGCGAGTGCTGAGATATCTTCATCTCGAAACCCGTCAAGAGCCTGAGGGATTGTTGGCTCATTGAACTCCATGAATCCACATTTTACGATGTATTGTGGGTGTGTCTCACTGATACGGTTTGCAGTGTTTTCAATAAGTTCCTTATTGTACTGTTTTTTGCTTCCATGTCCACATAATAAGATACCTTTTTGTGTCATTACATATATAGTGTTACGTTCTAGAATAAAATAGTTACGAGACATAGGATCTGATGTGAAAATAATATCATATTCTCGTTTCTGTGAAATGCAGTTTTATTTGCTACATTTTAATACCTTTGAGGTTAAACAATACTTCATTTAGGAAATACTGAGGATTTTAGAGATGAAAATACATTATTTCTCATTGTTGCTTGTGATTATAATGGTTGTTCTTATTCCAGGAGTATGCAGTGCTGCCACTGTAATTCAGCCTTATTGCTATTGTGGGAGTGAAGATAGCCTTTGTTCGAACTGTGACACGCCAGGTTATCGATGGTCAGAATCAACACTACATATTGAATTGCCAGGAGAGTATATATTTGCAGAGGCCATTTTTCCAGAAACAGAGATGAAAATAGATTCTTTAGGAGTCACAGTTGATGGAAGCAATGCAAATCTAATAAAAATTGTAGGGAAACCAGATTTAAATCTTCTAAACATTGGAAGTGGTTCAATAACAGAGTGCCATACTATTTTAAACTCGAAATTTTCCTCAGTAGGAACAGTACATGGCAATATTGAAAACTCAGAGATTTCAACAAAAGAAGATACTTTTGCCGCAGTAGGAATTGGGCAAGTATATGGTAGTATTAAAAACTCAGTTATTTCTCTGAATTCTCGTTCCTTTGCCGTAGTAGGGATTGGACAAGTACATGGAAATATTGAAAACACAGAAATTTTAGTGAATTCGGGACCTTTTACCGCAGCAGGAATTGGGCAAGTATATGGAAATATTGAAAATACAGAGATTGCAGTCAGTTCAGGACCTTTTACCGCAGTAGGAGTTGGGCAAGTACAGGGAGATATTAAAAACACAGATATTACCGTGAGTTCGGGACATTTCACCGTAATGGGAGTTGGTCAAGTGCATGGAAATATTGAAAACACAGAGATTTCGGTCAGTTCAGGGTCCTTTACCACAGTAGGAATGACTGAAGTACATGGGGATATTGAAAGCACAGAGGTGTCGGTGAGCTCAGGTTCTTTTAGTGCAATAGAGATAAGTCAAAAATATGAGAACAAATCTATAGAAACGAAAAACCCAGATTTTCGAAAACTCATGATAGAGATAATATCTAGATTCGTAAAATAGATAACAATTTCCCACATTTTTCAAAAATATTTGAAATACATCGGTTTTTGAGTGCACACATTCATCATCCCTCCATGGTAATACATGGCGATGTGTAGAGAGATTATTCAGTTCAAAACGGTTAAAAGTTGTTCATGAATATATACCTCTTTTCTTACCATGTGTTACGGGAACCCAGATAATAATTCATAAAATAGTGACTTCGCATCTCCACTGTTAAAATCCACTTATCACAACAAGTGTGATAAAATTCAAAATCCTCACACATAATCTCCATTTTTTCTGAAAATTAATACATTTGACGATTTATATCAAAAATAGTACAACTGCAAAGTCACAAAGAAAAGAACTATGGAGGTTTGAAAGGGCATTCAACCTGCCATCCACAAAGAGCATAAGAACAAAGAAAAGTCCAAACATTACAGCCTCAAAAATCTATTTAAAAAGGAGAAGTGGCACTCTCCGGGACATGTTTCATCACTGGAGGTATATACCACTTCAAAAGAAGAGATAAGCTCACAACACTTACTGATGAAAAAGCCATCGCAAGTGCCCCATACTCAGGCCGAAATGTCACAGCAGGATAAAACACACCAGCAGCAAGAGGGATGAGTACGACATTATATGCACATGCCCAGAAGAGATTCTGGCGAATACGTTGCATTACTTTGCGTGCAAGCTGTACCGCCGCTGGAACGAGAATAATATCATCTCGTATCAACACCAGATCCCCTGCCTCAATCGCAACATCAGTTCCAGATCCAATCGCAATACCACAATCACAGCGACGAAGTGCTGGAGCATCATTAATCCCATCTCCAACAAATGCAACTCTTCTTCCATCCTCTTGAAGGCGAGATACTACATGCACTTTCCCCTCTGGAAGTACCTCTGCCACAATTTCATCAGGAGATAACCCTACAGCCAATCCTACAGATTCCACTGCTCTTTTGCTATCCCCACTCACTATCATAGGAGAGATCTGCATCTTGCGTAAAGTGGACATCACATGGCAGGCATTTTCTCGCACTGTATCTGCAATAATAAACAAGGATAGATCTTTGCTATCACCGCCACATACAATCGTATGCCCTTGGTCCTGCTCTGCACGAGCACGAGCTTGCATGTCATCAGAAAAGATAATGCCAAGCTGTTCTTTCGCAAACAACAGACTTCCAGCAATCACAGGTTTATTATGTACCTTTCCAACAGCCCCTTTTCCTGGAATATATGAAAATGCTTCAATTTCAGATAAGCCTTCAGTTGCATCAATTTGCTCTTTATTTTCTTTCAGATAATGAACAATAATGTCCCCAAGTGGATGACTTGTTTTTGACTCAAGTGCCATGGTAATCTGACTGGCACGACTCTGATCCCCAGAGTATGAAACGATCTCCGTCACCTGCGGTTTTCCAGATGTTATCGTTCCAGTCTTATCAAAAAGTAATACTGAGAGATCATCTGCTACCTCAAAAATACGACTATTTTTGACAAGGATTCCAAGTGAGGCACCACGCCCAATACCTACGGTAACTGCTGTTGGGATTGCAAGTCCAAGCGCACAAGGACAGGCAACAACTAAAATAGAGATGAAAGTTGCTGCAATAAATGACAGAGACATGCCACGGAAGTACCAGTATATCGAGACGAGAATTGCAATCGCAAGCACGGTTGGAATGAACCATGAAACAACTCGATCCGCAAGAGAAGCAACATGTGGGCGTGTATGCTGCGCTTCTTCAATAAGTCGGATAATTCCTGCAAGAACCGATTCAGAGCCTGTTGCAGTCGCACGGTATACCAGAGAACCTCCTTCAAGCACGGTTCCTCCAATCACCATACCACCTGGTTCTTTTAAAACCGGCATCGGTTCCCCGGTAATCATTGCCTCTGAAACAGAGCCAGAGCCTTGAGCAACAATACCATCACATGGAAAACGAGCTCCAGTTTTCATGAGCACCAGATCACCGTGTTGAATGGTGTCAGCAGGAACTTCTCTTGCACCTGCATCACCTTCCTCTAGACTAGGAAGCAAGAGAGCAGTTTGTGCTTGTAATGCAATAAGGGAAGAGATTGCAGAGTTTGACTTCTCCTTTGCACGCCCCTCTAAGAACCTTCCAATCAGAAAAAATGTTGCAAGCATCACCGAAGTCTCAAAAAGAACCAAAGTAAAGTCTGAAATGAGATGAAGCATTGAGATAATAGATCCAAGATATGCAACGAGGATACCCATCGCATACATGACCTCCATTGAGAGACGCAGATGAGATATAGCATTCCATGCAGCCATAAAAATCGGCCATCCAACCCATATCATCACAGGTGTTGCAATGATCCATGAGATAAAAGTCATCTGCATGTGATCATGCATTGTCATCATGAGCCACATTAAAAGAAGAGAGACGGTTGCTCCAAGAAGTATGCGAAAAAGGGTGATATTGATATGAAATGTAGATAAAAAACGAGAAAAAAATCCAACAGGTTGAGAGAAAGAATCTGGAGCTACAGGTGCAGGAGCGACCTGAAATCCAGCTCGATAAACAGCGGAAACAATCATTTCATCGTCAATAACAGAAGGATTATAGACAATCGTTGCAGATTCCGATGGAAGATGTACAGATGCAGAGAGCACACCAGGTGTTGCACGTAATTCTGTTGTCAACCCTCTGACACATGCGGCACAATGCATGCCAGAGATGGAATGTTTTACGACTTTGGCATGAACAGAGAATCCAGCAAGTTCTACGGCATGTATCATCTGAGAGATACTTGCTTCAGAGGGATTATAGGTGACAAAGGCGGTTTCACGTATAATATCAACAGTGGCGTCCTGCACTCCAGTTACATTTTTGAGAGCAGATGCAACAGTGTTTGCACATGCAGCACAGTGCATCCCAATGATAGGAAGAGAAACAGTTTCACACTGAGAAATTTGCTCACCAATTGATGTGCTCTGATGAGACTCTTCATCTTCTTTTTTTTCAGCATTCTGCATATAGCTCATTAGTACAAGAGGGGCAGGTATTAATGTTTTCTTGATTTTGAAAAAGGTTATATTGAGCCTTTTTTCAGAAAGTACCAACGTCTCAAAGATGTTTAGAAAAGAGAAAATGTACTTTGTTGCACATATACCTCATAGTACGTATCCTTAGGCATGACATTTTAGAATAATTTTCACTTTTACATCTTTATGATTTGGTTATACAATGAAAATTTCATCGTTATTTTTTTCATCTTCCTCTCACCATCCTCTCACCATCCTCTCATCTTCCTCTCATCTTCCTCTCATCTTTCCTTCCATATATGTTGCCTAAATTGAATCTTCAGATATCCAAAAGAGCGTGCCTAAAAAAACAAATGGTTTCCACCTATCACCAACATATACCATCATTTAGTATATACAAAAGAACAGAGGCTAATATGAGCGTGATAAGCTGAAAGAAAAATGAGATGAAAGTTAGCAGAACAATGCAAAAAAATCATGCATGCATTCTTTTAGATGAAACATTGAGATTTTTCGCTAAAGTATGGTACCGCTAGCTGCATAGCTACGATTACCAATTTTACAGGTAGAAAAATGTAGTACAACCGCTTGAGGTGTGTTCGATTCTCTCGCATACCCGTCGAATGGTTGTTCATTTACGTATTTGCTGTCGCATGGTTGTTGGTTTGCGTCTTGGATAGCCCAGCAGTAAGCGTATTTTCGACGTGAGTGGACAAGCGGGTCGCAGAAAGAACGGCAGTTTAATGCCTCTTTAG
>JAITWW010000148.1 GCA_031285085.1 Candidatus Methanofilum arcanum | reverse complement strand
ATCACAGCGTTCGACAAAAGAGATGCAAACGATATCTCCAAACTCAATGTGCATTGTTCACCGTTGTAGAATACTAGCTATTACAGCGGTAAAAGGAATGGCATTTTGCCTCACAGATACCTATATCCTAAATGCAAAAAAATGACGCTAATTTGCTCAAAAAGAGGGAATCAAGGAAAAAAAGGCTTTGATTTAGTCCCTTTCCAGTTTCATTACTGGTATTGACAAACCACGCAGAGGATTCTTCGATCACATGAAGCATGTCTGTAACGGGTTCCAGAAACAGGTGGGTGTATCATGCTCTACCTCTTGAGAGCTGTATCTCATCGTGGAGATCAAGTGTTTGTTTTTAATCCATTTAAATATTTTTATTATATGATAATTTTGAAATGTAATTACCCTGTGAATTCGTTTAAATTTGGAAATTTTGTCATTTCCTCACTTATTTTTCTCCTGATTTTATTATAGAAAACCATATCAACATATCTATGGATATTATTGAGCGTAACTCGCTGCTGGGTGCCAACGAACATAAAACCCCGGCCAAGCTCCAGTAAAAACTTTTCAATCTGTTGTACGAGGGCTTTTTCTAAATCACTCTCCATTATGGGTTTATTTTCAGGAATGCCTACAAATTCGAAAACATACTGATCTTTCCACGAGCTGATATGCCAGAGCTTGATATTTTGCTGTTTGAGCTAAAATATATCAAAAAAGGTGATGCATCTGAAAAAACGATTCAAGATGCGCTTTTAAAGGCAACTGAGCAGGTAAAAGAATACGGAGCTGCGAAAGAGTTTTCGGGTAAGAAGATTACCGCTTGGGCGATTGTATTTGCTGCAGAGAAGTGTGTTGAGAGAGTAAATGTCCCACTAATGTCCCACTAAAATTCAACTAAGTCTGGAAAAAACCTCGTTCTTCAGCTTCTTGTATGGCCTGCTTCATCACATTCTTCACTCGGTCTGTATATGCTGAGTTTCGCATGCAATGAATGAAATCGATGGCAGTGACCATAGAACGTTGTTCCAACTTCAATTTTTCTTTTCATTTTTGCTACATCCTTTGTGATGTAATAGTACATGTATGATCCCACTCACTATGACTCTCGTTTATCCTTCACGCTGCTTAAGATTGATTTCCGTTCTCATACCATTCATGTAAGACAGCCTCAACCTGTGCGATTAGTTCCTCTTTGTTCGGGATATAGTACACATAGCGCGATGCGAAAATATTGTTTGATAAACCTCCTAGAGCATACTCGGCGTCTACGCTGTTCTTGTCGGTACAGAGAATAATGCCAATTGGAGGATTATCATTTTCGTCGTTGACCTCTGCACTGTAATAATTCAAGTACGCATTTAGCTGTCCAACTGTTTCTGGCAATAGCTTTACTGTCTTTAGCTCAATTAGCACATAAGCTCGTAGAATTTTATTATAGAAAACCATATCAACATATCTATGGATATTATTGAGTGTAACTCGCTGCTGTGTGCCAACGAACATAAAACCCCGGCCAAGCTCCAGTAAAAACTTTTCAATCTGTTGTACGAGGGCTTTTTCTAAATCACTCTCCATCATGGGTTTGTTTTCAGGAATACCTAAAAATTCGAAAACATACGGATCTTTTATCATATCAGCAGGGTTAGACATCTCAATTCCATGTCGCGAAAGGGAAAGCACCGTTTCTTTATTGGTTTTTCCGTCAGACAATAGGAGCCTTTCATATAGCGACGTACTGATTTGTCGTTTCAGTTCCCGAACCGACCACCCGGAATTGAGCGACTCCCTTTCATAAAAGCTGCGCTTATTCTCGTCTGAAATCGAAAGCAGTTCACAATAATGCGACCAACTCAATTTGCCAGACACTGTCTGGCATTTTTGATAGGTCACATAAAACGCTCTCATGTTTTGCAGGTTCGAACGTGAAAAGCCTTTTCCAAACTCGGTTGTCAAAATTCTCGACAAATCTTTTAGCGTCCGTGCTCCATACTCGGCATGCTCTTTTCTGCCCTGTTCATGCTCCACGATAATGCGCCCGATATCCCAATACGCAGAAAGTAATTCGGAATTTACCTGTTGGGAGATATTCTGCCGGGAAGTATGTAATACCTCTTTGATTTCCGCTATCAGTCCATTGGTTAATCCGTTCATAGACCGCTCTCTTTCGACATGGAATAGTCCTGTGAAAATGAGTACCTATTCATCCCTTCAACTATTTATCAACATTGGCTTTGTTATGGCCAAACCTTTCATGGTTTCGAAGATCACTACCCATTTCCAGGTTGTCATGTCAGTTTGCTTCTTTCAATAACTTTCAATATGCAAACTTTTTGGTACTTTTCAAAAATTGAATTTTCTGAATAACATATAACAAAAACAATTAAAACGCTTCAAATGAGCAATATGCAAGATCGGTAAGCAGAGCATTCATCTGCACATACTCATTTGCAGCATCTATCAACAAAAAATCAGTCTCTGCAATACGTCTGACAATATCAGGATGATGATACGTAGAACGAATTACATGCATCAGCTCTCGTAAAACCTCACGAGCAGAGAGCCCATGCTCAGCCATCAGGGTAAGCAAGCGTTCCTGAGCCAAAGCTCTATCATGCTCCATGACCGCCTGAAACATAGACTGACAAAGAAGAGAGATCTCATCACGGTCAAGATCTGATGAATTTACAGTTCCAGCAGTTGTCACCATAACCTCGGCATGCATAATTGCTTTTCGAAGATCTCCATGAACACTCTTTGCAAGGAAAAAAAGATCCTCATCAGGGATTGAGGAAAACTCCTCTCCATCAAACTCTTCTTTTTCCAGCTGCAGAATTCGCAACAACTCTGATACAATACACTCCTCAGGAATGGGTTCAAAGTAAAGTGGAAAGCAGCGAGAAAGAATTGGAGGGATGAGAATTGAGGAGTTTATCGTGCAAAAAATAAACCGACATGTCTGGCTGTACTGCTCCATAATCCTACGCAAAGCATGTTGAATGTCATGAGGAAGCGTATGTGCATCTTCAAAAACAATAACACGAAACGCGGCATCAATAGGCTTCATCCCTGCATACCAGTTAATAATATGCTTGAGATTTGTCAAAAATGAAGCCTCCTTTTTGAAAATATGGATAAAACGCTCATCACCCTCAAAATATGCCTTTCTTCCTTCGATAAGATCAGCAGTCTGAATAATAGTAACATCAAGTGCCTCAGAGATCGATGAAACACCAAACATCATACAGAGCATTGCTTCCATCGCTGCTGACTTCCCTGTGCCATGAGGACCTGCAAAAAGAAGATGGGGGAAATTCTGCTTCACGGCAAACTGCGCAAGCAGATCACGAATGCGTGTATGATGCACGATACCATCAAGAGTGCGGGGTCGATAGGTTTCAATCCAAAACATGAGATAACCTCTGTGAGATAGTATCAAGTGCAGCCTGCAAAAACCATACTGGATCAGGCATGGTATCAAGAATGGATATGGCTTCACTCTGTGTTAATGATGTAGCATAGGACGTAATCAGTGGCAACACCTCTGTTACCTCAGCGATTATCGGAAGCGTTGCAGTTCGAGAAGTTCTGGAAAGAGGGTTGAGATCAATGGTGATAACCTTCTTCCCAAGCAAAGCCAATGCACCGGCTCGATCACCATCTTCCAAAGGAACGAGAACAAGATCAGCCTCGTAAATACCATGACGCAGACAAAACGCCCGATCATGTGAAAGAGGAAGCAGACGCTCAGCCTCTCCTTTCAGAACCTGAACACCAGCAGCAGTTAAGAGATCAGTAATCATCAGAATTCGTTCCTCAGTTCTATGAAACAAGCCAACCTCTACCATTGCTCCAGTTACCTTCTGAAGAGACGCTATCTCAGAAGCAGCAAGCACAGCGGTATTTCCATTTACCGAGATCATAGGATGTTTTGCAACAAAAAAAAGAGCAGCTGCACAGCGTGCAGCCTCCTGTGCTGATGGAATCGTCTGTTCGCCAAGAAGATAATAAAAACTCTCCCCTCGTCCATGGGCACAAAGACCCTCTGGTGCAACGACTCCAGCTTGCATTGCCTGTGCAAGCCGCTCTCTGACACGTAGTGAATGGTAGCGTGGATGATCTACTGGAATACTCATGTGTACTCTCACATTTTTAGTTCACTGTATAACTCTTGGTCCACTGTATGCAATATCGCAGACAAAAATACTCTTAGGATCTGGGGCATGAGCACACAAAAACGTATAACCCTCATCTCCAAGAGAAAATACTCCCTCTCCAAGCATCGTCATACTTGCAAGCACACCAGATTCCTGTGCTTTTTGCAAGATGCAAGACACCGAAGAGCTCATCAGACCACTCCGTAATGCAAAAAGGTATGAGAGCTCAAAAAACTCCTTGATTGTTCTTGGCTTTTGTGATGGAAATGCCTCTCTTATGCGGGAGAGAATGGAATCTGATGTTAAGATACTATCTGATGCCAATGGTCCAAGAACAAGCGCAGTAATCTGATCCCCTTTTGAATAACGAATGTACTCGCCTCTGATACCTCCCTCAATACCAGGAACAGGTCGATACACAATACCCCCTCTCATACTTCCCGCGATATCACCAAAACCAGTGCGGTACAAAACTTCGATCTCATGTGCCATGGTGGCACAGTCAAGATCAGAAAATGGCAGATCAAAGAATGCACGTGCAGCATACGCAAGTGCGAGGAGAGATGCTGCTGACAGACCAAATCCAGAAGACAAAGGAAGGGCACATTCTGTCTTGATTGCAAGGGGTGTAGGTATCTGCATTCGCTCTAAAAGAACCTCAAGAATCGAATCTTCAAACCACTCCTCGCGAATGAGACCAGTATTTGTACGTGAGATTGAGTGAATAATTGTCTGTGATGCAGCAGTAACCGTTACCGTAACCCCTTGTTCGATAGCGATGCCTGCACCAATACTTCCGGTCTTTTTTGGATCATCTGTGATAATAGGACAGAATAGTCCAGATATATGCCCGGGGGACCACGCTGAGACTGATCGAATAGAATCCATGAAACTATTCACGGATAATACCAGGCCGTAATAAATTCATGATAGGTCCACGTTCCTCTTTTTCTGCTTTTATATACTCGCCAATATCAATGGTAATTACTTCAAACATCTGAGCAAGTATGTTATTTTTGTATGCACTATTATAATCCACGTTCATTTCAATAAGGAATGTTCCATGTGGACGATTATCTGAAGCTCCCCAGCTATTCAGACACTCAAAATATCCTCGCTCTCCATCATCGTAATACCCGGTAACTAATACCTGATGACCCCCACCCTGTGCATAATTCCAGCTATTGCCTGCATACCGCGTAATATCAAATGCATGATATCTCTCATCTCCTCTCTCCCAAAATGTATAGAAATCTTGCCATGCTTCTGCATGTGGGAGGAAAAGGGCAAGTAATACCGGGATATCATTATCAATCAGAGCTCTTATCTGTGCAGAAGCATCTTTGCTTGGCAGATTTGTTGTGATGACACGATCATTTGTGAGCGATTCTATGGTATATGCAGGAATTTTTTCGATATCTGCATATGATATCTGTGCACTCTTGCAGTGAGCGCTGGTACAGCTAGCATCAACAAAGGCAGCCCCATTATTTGACCATGGAATGAGGGTGTGCCCATCAAGATAGTACTCAACAAGCCAGTCAGGTGTTCCTCCATTGCATGCAAACCACGTACTTTTTGAATTCACGAACGCATCTGGTCCCGTCCACCCTGAGTGAAAAGCCTGCACAGATATTCTATCTGGCATCTCTTGCGCAGCCATTTGAAGCTCAATGGATGCAATTGACGCAAAAACCCAACAATTCCCACATGAACCCTGGTCTCGAAGCGCTGGATCATAGGGAAGAGAAGAAAGAAGTGAAACATATCTCATCTCGCTCGTATCATCTGCTGGCTGGATACTTCCACTGAGGGATGTAAGATCTACTCCTGCTTTTTGTGTATATGAACGCATACGCGAGTCAAGCTCTTCTTTTGAGAACTGCATAACAGGATATGGCAAAATGCCTTCATCAATAGGCTGATTCCAAGTAATGATCTCATGTTCACCTCGCTCAGCAGAGGACATATACTGTGCATGAGGATCTATTGGAACTCCGATGGTGATTTTGCCCTGTTTTTCTTCTGCACTTCCAACTCCACTCAAGAAGACGAGAATAAGAGAGATGGAAATAATACGCCATATCAAAGCATTGTTCATGAGAATAGCATTGTTTTTTATATTTATATTTATTTGTATATTCATCATGACACTCCATGAATCATATTATCTTTATGTATATGAGATATCTCGGCAACTATCGCATCAGCAAGGATCTCTTTGCTTCCATGAACTGTTGTCTCTTTTGTGCGTGATAAGAGATGGACTGTACCTGATGACCCACCCATATTATTTGCTGCATTTGCAATAATCATCGCGATCTCAGGAGTGTTCATCAAGATCTGATAGGCATCTTCTCGAGCATTTTCTCCAAGTTTAAATGATACAATCGTTGGAATCTGAAATGAAAAGGTACGAGGAAGAAGCTTTGGAAGAAGATGAAGGGTGAGGGTTACCTGGGGTTCTTTACTTTCAATCTTTCCGGAGTATTGTTCTGGCGCATAGTCTGAGATGGCTGCAGCACTGATATAGATATCAGGCTTGTTTTTTGAGATACAATCAATAACTGCAGCATGCATTGATGCTGCCGTTGTGCTGTGAACTGTCTTCAGATGTGGAAGGGAGGGCAGAAGCTCCCCATTATGCACAAGCGTGACATCAGCACCAGCACGGTACGCAGCATATGCAAGTCGAGTGCCCATAGTACCTGATGCGCGTGTTGTGAGGATGCGAATATCATCAACTGGCTCTTCACACCTTCCACCTGTGATGAGTACAGAGCTACCCGCAAGGGTATGAGTGGAGCAGGCTCGCTCACAGGCAAGAACAATGGTCGGAGTATCTGCAATTTTTGCTTTTCCTTCCTCAATGCGAGGTTGAATTACCGTAATACCCCACTTTTCAAGTTGTGAGAGGTGGCCTAGGATCGCAGGATGGCGAAACATAGCCTCATGCATGGCGGGAACAAGAATAATAGGCATCTTTTCCCTGCTATTTCCAAGTGCGGTTGTCACAAATGTAGTGGGAGGGGTATCATCAATACCACATGCTATTTTTGCAATGGTATTGGCAGTTGCAGGAGCAATAAGAAGTAGATCTGCTGTTCCTCCATCTCCGCAGTATGTGACATGCTCAACATGGCCTGATATTTTGGTGATAGTCTCTCTGCTCGTTGCATATGTGAGAGCATCTGGATGAAGAAGGCCGCAGGATGCCTGACTCATGACTGCTTGCACCTCTGCCCCTCTTCGTCGAAGTGCATGGCAGAGCTTCACTGTCTCAACACAGGCAATGCTTCCAGTCACACATAATACAATTTGTTTTCCTATAAGGGGTAATTCCTGGGTCTCTGCCATCTATGATCATGGTAGGATGTGAGTGGCTATGAATAGATCGAGAGACAAACAATTTTTTGCAAACAATTTTTTGCAAAAAAATTGAGTAAAAGCACTTGGGGTCTGCTTCCGTTGGTCGCATACCCGTCGAATGGTTGTTCATTTGCATCTTGGATGGCCCAGTAGTAAGGGCAGATTTTCGACGCGAGTGGACAAGCGGGCCACACAAAGAACGGCAGTTTAATGCCTCTTTAGTCATTCGACGAAGGAGGATGGCTAACGGGCAGGCGCGTCCTCGCCGTGCCTGGCGAGTTGGGGAAAAATTGAGTAAAAGCACTTTGGGTATGCTTCCGTTGGTC
>JAITWW010000098.1 GCA_031285085.1 Candidatus Methanofilum arcanum | reverse complement strand
TACTCCCGTCCCATTGATATTCCTGAGTATGTTGCTGCAGGGGTCTGTGATCTTGGAATTACAGGATATGATATGGTGATGGAGCGAGGGTCTGATGTTGCGGTGCTCTGTTCACTTGGGTTTGGAAACGCCCGTATTGTGCTTGCAGCTCCAGAGAGTTCAGATATCACACATCCAAGGGATCTGGATGGAAAGCGTGTGACAACTGAGTTTCCATCTATTACTGCTCAGTATTTCCAAAAACACGGAGTTCACCCGGATATTACCTCAGTGAGTGGTGCATGTGAGATAACGCCATATCTTGGTATTGCTGATGCAATTACTGATATTGCAAGTTCTGGAACGACTTTGCGACAAAACCACCTGAGAGTTATTGATACCGTGCTTGAGACAAGTACCATGCTCATTGCACATCGTGGTTCTTTGAAGGTAAAAGAGAAGAAAATCGCTGAGATTCAGCTTGCGTTTGAGAGTGTTATTCATGCAAAGGATTCATGTTATGTGATGATGAATGTTGCACGAGAACGGTTAGATGCAATTACCGCAATTCTTCCAGGTATTGGAGGTCCAACGGTTATGGATGTGTTTTCAGATCAAGAAAGTGGACCAAAGAGTGTTGCTGTTCATGCTGTCGTGAAAGAGAATGAAATATATCGTCTTATTTCTCAGCTCAAGGAGGCGGGTGCAAGGGATATTTTAGTTCTTGGGATCGATCGACTCATTCGGTAGACGTGGTGCTCCATCTTTTACATATTTTTAAAATATATAATGGATAATATTTTGACGCTTTAGAAAAATATGATTTTTAAAAATTTATCAACTTAATAACACAACGAATGTACAATGCTGCAATGGTTGACTTTTTCATTGATTCATGTACCATTGCTTCCAGATCACATTTAATATCTTACAAGTTCCATGTTTTAGTATGGTGTTGACACAAGATTCTACAATCCTAGAAGTACTACAGGGAAATCCAAATGCAGGGGAGATATTTGCACGTTTTGGCATGGGTTGTGTAGGCTGTGCAATTGGTCGTGGAGAAACAGTAGCACAGGCCGCTCAGGCTCATAATATCCCCCTCATAGATCTTCTTAGTGCTCTTGGCATTGAGGCATAACGCCTATCTTTTTAGTTTTTATCATTGTTTTTTGAAATTGGCACTCTCCAATTTCAATACATATATTCATATGTGGCTTTGAAAAAAAAGTAGTTATTATAGCACTATGGTAGCTAAAAAATAATACACAAAGTACAAATTTTTAAATAGTTTTGCTGTGGAAAATGCATAATCCTTTTTTATTTTTACATATGAAATGTTTGCAATAGCTATGATTTTTTGTGTGGACGATGTAGTGTCTCATCTGTCGAAAAAATATCGTGTTTAAAAATTGGATTCATTAAGTTGAAACCAAAACTTTAAGATGGAAAACAGAAAATCACGAAGCATCTACTTTGTAATAGACATTCTATGTCAAGGCGGTTGAGCAAAAAATGGAGATGAGAGAGGGGTGTATCCCAATTTTTGGTATTGGCCTAGATTTTAACTGATTGTGTTTTCTCAAGATATCCTTCAATTTCCATGCACAGAATGAGGATAAAGAACATCATATTTTCCATGACATCTCGTGAATATAAATTTTCGGGAGAGATTCTAAATCAGTTACAATCTATACCACTACCAATACTGAGATCAGGACAGTGGTTTTACTGTCTCAGAAACATGCCGAACACCTTTTGGTGTCAGGCGAAGCTCTTTTCGAACCAGCACAACCTCTGCAAGATGTAACTTTAAAAGAATAGTATAGATATCATCAAGTTCCTGGGAAGAAAGTGTCAGCATCTCTTCAATATCACGAGAATTCACTCCACTATAGACAAGCATGGCAACCTGAGCCGCTTGGTCATTGAGCCGCGCAAGCTCATAAACCATTATATCCTTATCCTTTGTTGCATTCTGGATAAAGTTAAAAAGTGCTTGAAGCATTGAAAGAGGAGATGAGATAAAACCAGTAACAACCTCTGAACCATGATGTCGGTCAGCATAATCAAACTTGATAACATTCACTTCTTTTTTTTGCACCTTGCACTTTGTTAACTCAAAGCCAACAACATCAGAAAGGGGCACGCACACCTGTGTATCATGACAGATAAACCAAATTCCAGTTTTCAGAACAGTTACAGCCCCTTTCTTCCACTTTGCATCGGTAGCAAGCACACCATCACACATTGTTGGAATCATGAAATATGCCATAGTTCGATAGGTGTTGCAAGAAAGCAAAATCAGCTTTTGAAGTACAGTTATGGTCTTTTCAACTGATCTAATGCGAAATAGTGACTCCTTTGAACTCTCCAATGTCGCAACAATCGTAAGAATCTGGTTCATCTGGTTCTCTTGTATGACATCAGTAATGAAGCGATATGGTACATCACAGTTATACGGCGCCTTCAAAGTAATGTGATCATTTGTGATCTCAAGTTTAGAAGCCACCCATGCCCCATTGCTTTCAAACTTCACATGAACTTCAACCATACTTCCTTGTACCACGTTTCCTGTGCCTATCTCATAGTATCTACGTGTCACATATTTGAGTTCATCGGCTTTGAGAAAAAACTGGACTCATTTTTGTGGCTTCGTAATCATCGTAACGATCTCATTTAGATCATCAACAAGATCTTGAGCTGTAAACTTAGCATCCTTAAGATCTCGAAGCAGCACATTATTATCTTTTTTCTTGAGTTCATCGATATCTGATTTCAGCGAAGCAAACAGATCATCATCCACACCACCATCACTGAAATCCCGAGTCTCATACTGCTCTTCTTGCTCAGGATCATTACTGCCATAATCATAGAAAGAATCATCTGAAATATCATAGGCCACAGTATCAGCTGTGCTGATGCCATCTTCTATATTCGAAAGCAGATCTTTGGCACCATTTTCCCCAGTATCTCCGGCAGAAGCATAGGTTGAGGAGATATCATCGTCGTCTAATGCACTACCTTTTTTCTTTGCATCATCGTCTAATGACAGATCTCTCGCGACATCATCAGTTGCGAATGGTGTTTGCACATCACCAATATCTGAATCAAGAGCAGCAATATCATCAAGATCATAAAAATCAGAAGTATCACCAAGATCAAAATTCTCAGGATTTACAACATCAACGAAATCTGTATCTACAACAACGGATGGGCCTATGCCTTCAGTAGATCCCTCTCTAGTACTTCCAAATGTAAAAGACTGGTCGCTTTTTTTATCATCTCTTGGTAGAAATTCTCCTTCTCCTCCAAGCTCTGTTGTATCTCCATCTTCCTTTTTTGAAAGCAGTTCCTCGTCCCGTTCTTTTATCTCTTCCTTACTGTCAACTTCAGTCTGGGCCCCTGAAGTAACACGGTATTTATGTAACCACTCACGGATATCTGCACAAACCACTGAAAAAATAAGCATTTTTGTAAAGAGCGCAAACACCAGAGCAATAAGGATCACTGCAAGAAGGAGGTACAGAACAGGTATATCAAAAAGAAGCAGTACTGATCCCACCAAAACAATCAGTAAAAATGCTATAAGCCGTCGCGTTGAATCATTGAACTGTGCCATTTTGTATCTCCTATAAGTTTCTCATTATAAGCATATTTTCCTTGGTTTCCTGTACTCACAAGGGTACATACATGCATACTCAAATGCTATATCAGTATACCTTCTGTTTTAATGCTCTGTATACATCTCCATGAAGTATGATACCACAATTATTCATACATCTATTTAAATACATTCTGGAATGACAAAGAATATACAAACAACAGCTGGAATTACTACGCTGAAAATACCAGCAATCGTTGTAAAAGCCCTGCCATAGAGATATACCAGATCTTGATCATCATCTGTTATATATCCTTGTTGAAAGATAATAATGGTGGGTAATATTATACTCTTGCAGAAGAGACTGGAATGATTTTCACACCATACCCTGGATGAACCTCGAAATTGACACAATTTCCTGTTGTTTTTTGAGCACCACTTACTTTTGCTACCTCAAGCACCATGATATATGTATCTCCCATGAGCTTTCGCATCATGAATAGATGTGTATCACAGATAGAACGAATACGTGTCAAGGTCTCATCACCAAAGGCGTAACCATGCATGGTAAGAACCATTGTTTTCCCATGTTCACAGATATTTTTTGCAGCGGCAAGAAAATTGAGTACAGCATCTGGTGAAGTATGCTCTGCAAATACTGTTAATGAATCAATAATAATAACGTCAGCATCACTGAATTTGGCATGATGAATGATATGTTCTAAGATGTCATTCATTGCCTCAGGAGTCAACTTAAATGCTGCAAGCTGACAGGGGAAGAGGCGTATATATCCCCATGCAAAAAAATCTGAGATATCAAGTGACATTGCCTCCATCTGAGTCAGGAAACCTTTTGCTGTAAGCTCCGTTGAGAAGAGATCAACACGGAGATTATTATGCATACTTCCCCAGATAAGTTGCTGAGCCAGTACACTTTTTCCGGTATCATTTTGGCCTTCAATGAGAATAAGTGAACCAAGAGGAAGGCCATTTCCTAATTTTTTATCGATTTCAACATTTCCAGTGGTTAATACCTTTCTCTCCTCTTCACCAAGCAGATCATAGATATCTACTTGGTTTTCTGCATTTGTTGATGAAAAGTCAAACAGTCCCATTGTAACCTCCAAAATTTATATCAGTTATTATTGTAGTTTAGTTATATTGTAGAGATGATATGATGATGTACCACAACCGTGACCGCTTGGTGATAAGGGATGATGTCATACTTCAAGAATTTGAGACTCAGTTCATTTCTCTGCTTCAGTACTACTGAAACTTTCTTTTCTGTATTCTTGTCTATACTCCATCCCAAAATATATGTTTTTTTGAAACCCATTTAGGGCTACAAGTACGTGATGTACGATGTGTCTTGATGTAAAGCTATCACGAGGGTTTCAGTAATCTGGTATGGGAAAAGCAGCAGCTATCTCTTTACCACTCATTCTGCCTATGCTTTATTCTCGTGACTGAACGTACTCAAAGTCTGAATCTGCCCCTTCTTCCCTCTCATAAAGGCTGCTGGAGTCATCTAACATCTTATCATTCTCAAATGACCCCTTTTTCTTATCAATGAGAACAGAAACCATGTCTCGATCGAGGGTTGGATCATTTGGCTGCAAGATACGGTTTAACTCGTACAATGCAAGCACAAACTCATCTGCCCGCATCTCATGGACTTCTCCAATAGATGGGGCCATAAGACGTGCGATATCTTTTACCTGTTTGCAATGCTCATCAGAGATATGACCCATCTCTTTGTAGGACTCAAGCATAAGATCTACTCGATCATGTCCATATCGTCTTACATTCGCGGATGTCCATTCAAAGAGGCTGTATACCTCTTGAATTTTAACTTTTGGCCTCTTATTTGGCTTTGTGGATGATATCTCTTCACTACCATTGTAGTTACCTGCAGAAGTGAAGATCTTACTTCGGAGTGATTCAAGCCTATCTCGTTCTGCTGAAAGAGAAAATATAGCGGAAGAGACATTCGAAGTGGGAGCATGAGAACTGCTTACCTCATCAAAAGCTAATGGTATGAAGTTTACACTATCCACTTTTTTCTTATTCTCCAAAATATTATCTTCGCTTTCTATATTGAGATGAGCATCAGAGTCATCCACATAGGTGTTCATTGGAGGAGTGTGGCGTGAACCAACCATATCAACAGCCTGTCCTTTCAATGCTGTGACAAGTGGATTTTCTGCGTCATTCATCCTTTCACGAATGTCTATGAGCAGGCGTTTAATTGAGGTCTTAAGGAGTTCAACTTCATCACGTAACATGAGAAGTTGAATCTCTGGATCCTCAATAGATGATGAGGATAAAACACTTTCGACCTGCGCCCGATTGACTGCCATGTACGTAATTGTTCACAATGAATCTACTTATAGATGACGTACTATGATGGAGTGAAGAAAGGATTATTTTTATCATTTAGATATCATATTTTATTTTTGGAATATTTGTTTCATTTTCAAAACTCATGAGCTTGAAATGCTGTGTCAACGTTTATGTGAAAAAAGTGTTACACAGCTACGTTCATGGTTCATGGCTCTTCCTCTTGAGAATAGGTATGCCCCGTTTGCATACATCATCACTACATTTTATATTTTACGCGCATGTTTGTGTGGGTGCTGAGAAGAATAGAAGTCGTGTACAATAGAATATGGCATGTACTTGGTGATATTTCATCACCAGGATGTGATTCTTGAGCTAAGGAAACTATGTGACGTGAATTCCATAGAAATTGTTTTTTACTCTGAAATAGACAGATCAGTATGATATCTGATCGTGATAAAGCTCTTTTTGAGGCAGGAATTAAGCTTGGGGCGTTATATCACCAATGGGTTGGAACACCTGTTTCAAAACACTCAGCAGAATTGCTGGAGACAGCAATAGAAGAAGCACATATTCAACAGCCATTTGTAGAGAGTATCTCAGTGAGCCTAGATAAAGAGATCATGAATCACAATACTTTTGGGTACAGCGAGTTATCAGGACTCATGTTTTCTGTCTCATTACAGACAAAGGTAAACAATGTACGTTGCACTGTGGAGCTCCATCCCGAAGATAACTACCCAATGATGAAAATTATCGATATAAATGAAGAATCCTGATATTCCCATTCTTGATAACCATATGCATATTGATCCACTGGGAGGACGTGGTATTGAGGCTGCAAAGGATTTTTTGCGTGCAGGAGGAACACATGTCTGCCTTGTTACAAAGCCATCCTGGTCATGGGGCATTGTACCACATGGTAAAGCTGACTACAGAACTGTATATGACAAAACCATCTCTATTGCTGATGAGATGAGAAAGATAGGACTTACTGTTTTTGTTGTCCTTGGGGTTCACCCAGCTGAGATCACGTTTTTTAAGAGAGAAGCTCATGAAAACGCCTGTATTATGATGGAGGGTATTGATGCTGCTGCTGAGTATGTACTGGATGGGAAAGCAATTGCTTTGAAGAGTGGAAGGCCTCATTATCCAGTGGATGAAGCAATCTTTGATCTTTCAAATCAGGTACTCTCTCATGCTCTAACGCAAGGCGCTGATTGTGCTTGTAGTGTGCAGATTCATGCCGAATCAGGACCATGTGCTGATGTTGTTCCAATGGCAAAAAAAGTTGGCATGGATCCAACGAAGGTTGTAAAACACTTTGCAGTTCCCACGTCCCCTCTTACTCTCTCTTTGCTTGCTCGAAGTGTTGATATTGCTGCATGTGTGCATGAAGGTCGCTTTGTTATGATGGAGAGTGATTATATTGATGAGAATACAAGACCAGGATCAGTGATTGGGCCAAAATCAGTTCCTCGATTTAGCAAAAGATTATATGATGAAGGGGTGCTTAGCGAAAAAGATCTCTACTCTATTCACAAGGTAACGCCTGAAAAGATATATGGAATTGAAATTGAGCTTTAAATCTCTATTTCATATGTTTTGTGTCCTTTTTTACATTTTCTGCTTTTTGAAACATATGGGGTTTAATTCCAAGTTTTGTTGTTTGGTTCGGCGCTACTGCGAAACAAATGATAGAGTTGTGCCACAGACATAGGGGGGTTTGGATGAAGGATGAACTAAACCACATGCTTTGAAGTAATATGTGATTCCTTCCACAAGGCCGGAAATATCCGCACTGAACACACCTGGACTTGAGAGTGGTGGCGTTTCTGTGAGTTGATAGGTAGGTGCGTCAAGATCCTGGTCCGGTCCATATAGGAAGTATCCACTAATGTATGGTAGGTCTCCCAGATCAGTGACCTCTCCATTGAGGGTGGCACCTGCGCATTTCACATCTGTTGCATCGTGTGTAATGATTCCTTGCGTCGGTTTTGGTTCCGACGGCGTATCAAATGACAGAATTACGCCACAGAATGGAGCCACGAGACTTCCGGCACAGGCTTGGAAGTAATACGTAGTGCTTGGTGTGAGGGAGGAGATACCCGTACTGAACTTGCCAGCGTTCGAGTATGGTATGCTAAGTGTAGTGGTATATGTGCCAAGATTTGGGTCTGTTCCATATTTGAAGAACACATCAACCCATGGTTGTCCTCCTATATTCATGAGTTCTCCATTGAGGGTGGCACCTGTGGTTATCACATCTGTTGCATCGTGTGTAACAACGATTTGCATTGGGGTTAGAGTTGGGGTAGGCGTTGGTGTGCAAAATGTTGGCGTTGGAGTTGGCGTAAACAAAGTTCACGGGTGAGTAGGCGAAAACAAAGAGCCG
>JAITWW010000086.1 GCA_031285085.1 Candidatus Methanofilum arcanum | reverse complement strand
TTTTGACATCTTCAGGAGGTGCTTCTTTCACCAGCTCGTTATTTTCTTCTTCTATCTCTTCTTCTATTTCTTCTTCTATTTCTTCAATTTGTACTTCTATCTGTGTCGACTCCAGAAGCTCTTGCTCTCCTTCTTCTTGCACATACTCATTCTCATCTATCTGCTCAAGCGGGCTTTGAATCTCTGTCTCTTCTCTATTATTTTCCATACTATCCCTCGCATGCGTGTTTTGTTATGTATATATCTGATATGTCTTTGACTGACTATACTTTTTATATTCTATGATATGTGTTTCAACCATTTTTTCTTATTGATCTGAAGCTGTATAAGAAAAAGAGAGTGGTAACAAAAGAAGGGTTTCATGGGATAGAGGTCTGTTAGCCAGGAAATGCTATTTTCTAGAGAATGTACAGCATAGAACCTACTCCCTCTTACCAAATTATTGAATACATAAAATTATTTTTATGTGTAAAATATTATGAGCGTTATTCGTACTTTAAAAAGGTACCTTTGTTCAGCATTCAAAATCTATCATATTTCGAATCTGCCGTGCTTCATCTATCCCGGCGTACACCTCCTTAAGCCTCAGACCCCTTTCAGTCAATTCAAACACGCACCTCTCGGTGACAAATAAAACACGCTGCCCGCGTTTGAGAGCATTCTTTCCTGAAAAACTGATTGAAGTTATTTCTTTTTTGAATTTCGGAATCGTACCTTCGTGTTTGATCTCGATTCTGTCATTTTCTCTAGCTGCAACAAGACCTTTTGTATTGAAACTCATGCAAAATATTATCGTTTTTGTAGCGTGGGTGATGTTGGCGAAGCCACCGATACCAGAGTACCCACCAGGTAATTTATGAGCATTTACATTACCCTCTGCATCGGCTTCCAGACCACCTAAAAAACAGATATCAAGTCCTCCACCATCATAGAAGTCAAACTGCGTTGCCATATCGCAGATCATATCCGCCCCGATGGTCGCTCCAAACGCCACGCCAGGAGCAGGAAGCCCTCCAACACCCCCAGACTCTACCGTAATATGAATGTCTTTTAGTATTCCTTGCTTTGAGGCGTATTTACCAACCATCTCAGGAATGCCAATGCCGATATTCACAATCTGACCGGAGCGAAGTTCCTGAGCGGCACGCTCACCTATGATATCAGCGGTTTGGTTGCCAGGTTCCATCTTTTTATTTTTGGTTGTGGATAGTTTATTGATGTAGTAATCCATATGCGTTGTTGGAACATGTATATCGCCGGACAAGGCTGGATTATATTCCTGTGTATCTGTCTGAGGCTCGCATACAACCACTGCATCCACTAAAAGCCCAGGTACGATCACATTACGCGGGCGGGAAAACTCGTGGCTAACACGCTCCGCTTGTACGATTACCTTACCTCCGTTTCGCTTCGTTGCCTGCGCCATAGCGAGAGCGTCTACCGTCAAATATTCTTTTTCAAAGGAGATGTTTCCGTTCGGATCAACGGTTGTTCCTTTTATAAAAGCGATATCAATTTTCGGAGTGTGATAAAGGAGATGTTCTTTCCCTTCAATTTCACACATGGTAATAAGCTCCTTTTGCGACACGGTGTTCAGAGCGCAAGTATCAACACGGGGATCACAATAAATTCCAAGACCAACCTCACTTATAACCCAATCCTTTCCCGCAGCGGCAGCGCGTATGGTATGGGACAGCACCCCAAGCGGAAGACAATATGCCTCAATTTCACCTGCAAGCGCCATTTGAACGGCAACAGGCATACTGCTGTAATGCCCCGCAATAATCTCACACACTGCACCCGCTTTTATATATCGGTCAGCATAGCGGTTTTCATCCCATGTACCGAAGCCAGCCGCACAAAACAATCGCAATTTTTTTGGAGAGCCGGTTTCAATAAACCGATCATACAAAGCATCGTGAAGTGCTTCTGGGTTCGAAAGAGCCAAAAATGAATTGATGGCAATACAATCTCCATCATGTATCAACTCCGCTGCTTCTTTAGCGCTAATAATTGTAAACAACCTTTTTCCCTCCTATATCTTACTTCTCTTTTCTTTCTTTACTTTTGGCTGTTCACTAAATCCATGTACGTTTGACAGTTCGATCTCGAAAGTTCTCTCTTACAGACACGCTTATACCTCCTACAATCCAAAATATAACTCACAAAAGGGCGTGTGGCCTAGTCTGGATAAGGCGTCAGCCTCCTAAGCTGAATATCGGGGGTTCAAATCCCCTCACGCTCGTTATTATTATTTTGTTCTATGGGTAGCAGCGCGTATATATCTATCATTCGTCCAGTAAACTGTACTGTTGCAGGAATTGCAGGTGTTCTTGCGTACTTTATTGTTACTGGTTCAATTCAGTGGATTGTACTGATGATCTGGTGCATGGTTTTTTTGATAACTGCTGCTGGAAACGTCATCAATGACTATTATGACGCTGCGATCGATGCTATTAATCGCCCAGAACGCCCAATTCCTTCTGGGGCAATATCTCAGCCTGTGGCACAACGATATGCCACTTTTTTATTTTTACTTGGAAATCTCATTGGAGCCATCTCACTTGCCTATGAAATGATTCTCCCTCTTATCATTGCTCTTTGGAACTCAATCCTTTTGTGGTGGTATGCAAAAAAGCTCAAAACAACACCTGGGTTTGGAAATGCAGCTGTTGCATACCTATCAGCGAGCATTTTCCTTTTTGGTGCTGCATTCACCGATCCTCATATGCTCACCCACACCCTTACTTATGCCCTTCCAATAGCAGGAGCCACTTTTGGGGTGATGTTGGCACGTGAGATCATGAAGGATGCAGAGGATGTTGTTGGGGATCTGGATGCAAACGCAAAAACCATTCCCATTCAGTACGGCATTCCTCGCTCTATTCAGATTGCTTCATGCTGTGCTATATGTGGTATCATACTCAGCCTTTCTCTTTTCTTTCGCTGGGGACTTTTCTATCTTGGAGGCATCATTATTGTTGATCTCATCATCCTTTTTGGAGTCTTAGTTGTACTTCCATGTACAACTCCAGAGTGCGTCAGACAACGAAATGGCTCTCGTTATCTAAAATATGGGATGTTTTGCTCGCTTATTGTTTTCTTTTTTGCTGCTGCCTTCTTGTGATCGACATCTATTCATTGCTTTATCTGCATACTACATAGTGAATGGAACTCTCCCCCACAAAAAAAAGATACAAAGGTGAAACTCACCGAACAAAATCACCTGAAGAAACATTTGAATGCATCTGTGATCTCGTCTCCACTGCAGGTATTACACGTGTTGCTGATATAACCGGCCTTGATCGTGTTGGTATCCCTGTTTTTTCCTGCATTAGACCTGAAGCTGCACATGGTGCCATTTCAGTATATAATGGAAAAGGAGCGACTGAGATAGCAGCCCGCGTCTCTGGAATCATGGAAGGTATTGAACGATACTCTGCTGAGATCCACCCAGGAGACAGTATCATCTATGACTCATATGCTTCTCTTGCATCAAAGCGCTCTGTGCTTGATCCAACCCATCTCATCCTTCCAAAAGGTACTGATGCAAATGCCTTGTATCCTTGGTTTGAAGTGGAGAATCTTACTACCAGGACATCTCTTCTTGTTCCTGCTCATGCAATATTCCATCCTGTGGGATTTGAGTATATACCACTGTTTCGTACTTCAACAAATGGTATCGCATCTGGAAATACCTATGAAGAGGCAGTGTTTCATGGACTCTGTGAGATTATAGAGCGCGATGCCTGGTCTCTTGCAGAAGCAAGTAACAAAGGAGGGCCTCTCATTACTGATATAACAGATCCTCTCATTTTAGGTATGCTTGACCGGTTCCGTGAGGCAGGGATTGAGATCTATCTTCGTGATATATCAAGTGATATTCGGGTGCCAACTATTGTTGCTATTGCTGATGATGTAACCACAAAAGATCCAACACTCATAACAATAGGTATGGGCACTCACAGCTCTCCTGAAATCGCAGCGATCCGCGCTATAACTGAGGTTGCACAAAGCCGGGCTACACAGATTCATGGAGCACGTGAAGACACTGACGAGATGCAGAAAAAGAGAATCATCGGTTATGATCGCATGAAACGCATAAACAAACGGTGGTTTGCAACAAATGAGATGATAGCATTCTCAGATATATATTGTTTTGAATCTGATGATTTCTCTCTCGACATCTCCTATGTCATGCAAGAGCTCTCCCAAGCAGGGTTGAATCAGATACTTATCGCCAATCTTACCCGCTCAGAGCTTGATATTCCCGTTGTTCGGGTCATTGTCCCTGGTCTTGAACACTACGCAATTGATTCTGAACGTTCTGGTACGAGGTGTGCGCATGCACGACATCGTTATCTTCCTGGGTCCAAGCCTGCAACAATGTGAAGCAGAGAAGATACTCTCTTCTTCTGTTCACTGTCGCGTTGCATATCTTCCTCCTATTCAACGAGGAGATCTGACTGCTTTACTCTCAGGACAACTCTTTCCCCTTCACTCTGATACTTCTTCACCTCCCCTCTCCAAAAAGACCATCGGCATCATTGACGGACTTTTTTTGGAAACAGCGGCAGTTGGGCATCGAGAGATTCTCTCAGCACTTCGATCTGGTGTCTTTGTCATAGGTTCATCCAGTATGGGAGCTCTTCGAGCATTTGAGCTTGAATCTCTTGGAATGAAAGGTATTGGTAAGATTTTCCATCTCTACCGCTCTGGCATTGTGGAATCAGATGACGAAGTTGCTCTGGTCTGTGATCCTGTACATTACATCGCTCTTTCTGAACCACTTGTGCACATTCGCCTCACGCTCATGAAAATGCGTTCTGAAGAACTCATATCTTCATATGAGCATGATATTCTCTTTGAAACTGCAAAAAAGCGATATTACCCAGAGCGCACATGGGATCAACTCTTTGAGGACCTTATTCATTCTTCCCCCTCTGATCACCTCGTTTCGCAGGACGGTACTTCTGCATACGAACCTATTCCCATGATCAGAGTAGCTGAGCTTTGCAACCTGTGCCAAACTCATGCTGTAGATCAGAAACGTGAAGATGCCATTGCTCTTTTAACGTATATTCGTGAGAATGGTATTCACGAAACATCGTCATAAAAAAGTGAGAAGTTAAAAAATATTATCAAAATAAGCGCCCATAAAGGTCACGAAACCTTTTAGACGCATACAATAGCGCCATAGACAACTCCATGGCGACCTATTAAACCCCCATCAAACAGAGTTTTAATGTTATAAAAAATCTGTTTGGAACTTTATGAAATTGGTCATACAGTGCACAGCCAGACCCACTAAAATGTATCCCGTGCACATTAACTCATTTGATAGGTGGGTACTTAAAGTTTTTGAAATATCAACATATCTGGCTTTTTATCTAAATTTACGAGCAAGAGTAAGCCTAATTATAATTGAATAATGTTAGTACTAATTTCATATTAGATAATTTCCTTCTCATCATTTTATATATGAGAAAAAAAATCGTGAACATTTTACCAATCTCAATTCTTATATATGAAAGAGATAAGGAAGGAAAAATGTTGCAAGCAGCATGAAAAGAACGGTACTTGTCACAGCACTATACAGTCCTGATGCATATCGTTCTTTACCAAAATATGAGAGGAATTTTTCAATTCCATCACGAAATATTAATCCTCCATCGAGAGGAGCCATAGGCAGAGCATTGAATAATCCAACAGCAAGGTTGATAAATCCAGCCCAAAAGAAAATATGAATAATCTGCCAAAACCCTGGGAATGGTGCTTCATAATATGCAAGATTTGGACCTTCAAACCCTACAATACGAATCTCTTCAGATTGAAAATCTTGAAGAAATGGAAGTACAAGAAGATATAAAACCCCCATTGGAGAGAATAGATTTTGTATGCTTTGGATTACGGTCTCTCCATTGTGATAGTACACTCCCATGAATCCTGATTCTACATCCGATCCTAACTCATCAGGCCATGCTGCAAGTGTCAATACAGAATCATGAATTATTCCATCTGGAGTTTGCACGCTGAGTGTTATTGTTTCACCTGGTTTTGTTTTTTCTAATACTTCACCTACTACATCTGATGTTGGTGTTTTTTCTCCATTTATTGAGAGAATAGTTGATGGCGTTTGTATGCCTGCACTTTCTGCAGGATACCCAAGATATACCCCAGACACCACTGCCTCATTTGTTGGTGTTGCAAACCCAATGCACAGCGTTAACAACCAAAAACAAAGGAGTCCAATCACAATATTATTTGCAATTCCAGCTCCATACATTCGGAGTCTCGCACCAGGTAATGCATCCTTAACCTCTTTTTCATCAGGTTCTACAAATGCTCCAATAGGGATAACAAGTAAAAGTAAGCCCATAGATGAGACTTTTATCCTCTCAACTCTACACAGAATTGCGTGGCCAAACTCATGTACGATAAGGGTAAGAACAAATGCAAACCAGACAGCAAATGTAGATGGAACAAACTCATTGACCCCTGGTATAAGAAGAAAGTTTTGAGGCTTGTGAAGGTCGGTTGGCCCTGGTTGCATAGCAAACAACATATCAAGAGATGCAATGAGCATTGCAACCATTCCAATAGATACAAAAATGGTTATCACGACTCCAAGAGTTCCATATGCACGAAGTCCTCGTGAAAAGCGCTGGAAAATGTCAAAAAATCCAACATTATCTGTTTTAATCCCCATTATAGGCCCGTAAAAGACAATGTGATCTGGAAATAAACCCCTGCTTTTGATGATAACACTGATGATTATATATGTAAAGATTAGTGCAATTATGAACTGTATCAAGATTAATGTCATATAATATTTTTTGATAACGGTTTTCTCATTTATTCGAAAAGCTGTTTCTGGGTAGATGGCACTGATACTTTATCAGTTGCTGACTGAGATGCAAGCATGTTTTTCACCGTTGCCCAACTGCTGCGAGCAATATATGGGGCTTTGTGTCGCATCTCGATATAGTTCTTCAAAAATGTAACAGTTTTTGGATCTGATGGATATCCACTCCCAATATTACCCCATTCATCATATAGTTCTCTCTTTATATCCTCAATTATAGTATCTCGTGTCACTTTTGCAATAATAGATGCTGCTGCAACTACTGGATACAAACTATCTGCTCGGTGCCGCGCTACAACGGTATATGACGAACCAATATATCCAGAGATAATTGTTCCATACCGTTTTTCGTTGACATCACATGCATCTACACATATGTTTTTTGAAATGGTATCTGATGTCATGGCTGCTACTTGTTTTATTGCCATTGCATGAGACTTTGCAGTGATAACATTCATTGACATCGTTTCCCGAAGAGCATCTATCTCTGACGCAGTAATAACAACACTGTAATATGGAAACTTTGTGGTAAGGATATTATATATTTCCTTGCGCTTCTTTGGAGTGAGTGCTTTTGAGTCACGAACACCTATTTCTCTCAGTTCATCCTCGTTTTCACAGGCTATTGCCGAAATAACCATTGGTCCTAACACTGGTCCCTTTCCCGCTTCATCCACTCCTATAACCATGGTGCAGAACAAAGTTATGCCGCAACATATAAGAACCATCATGATGACCCCCTAGGTATGTACATGATTATCGTAGGGCTTGGAGGCATTGGCCGAAGCCTTGTTGCGTACGCTACAGAGCGTGGTAATAGTGTGGTGGTCATCGATAAGAATGAGGCTCGATGCAATGAGATCCTTGAAGAACATGATGTGTTTGTTATTTTTGGAAATGCAACGAGTGAACATATTCTTTATGAGGCAGGCATTGACAAGGCAGATGTTCTTATTGCCACAACAAGTGATGATGCGGTAAATCTCATGACCTGCTGGCTCGCAAAGAAGCTCCATGTTGCTCATGTTATCTCCATTGTGAATCAAAGAGAGCATTATGAATTGTTTGCATCTGTTGGTGTTACGATCAATGAAAATCCTGATGAGCTTGTTGCAGCCAGGCTTTATTTGTGGGCGTCTAACCCGGATTTAAAAAAGGCGGTAGAGATACCTGGAGGAATTATTATAGATATCGACGTGGAACCCGAGTGTAAAATGGTAGATCAGGAATTAAAGACACTTTCTGTCCGTGATTTTGTGTGTATTTCCATTCGACGAGGAGGAGGGGAACTCATCATACCAAATGGATCTGTTCGATTCCGTCCAGGTGATAAAGTAACTTTCTTTGCAAAACAATCTGCAGCAAATAGCGTACTAAAACAATTAAATGATTCTTTCTCTTAATTGTTCACAAAATTTATATTTTAATCTGATCTGGAATTAATCATATTCACGCCACGTGTGGCTACACTTTGTACAACGGAAAAATCGAACCTCACTTTCATCTGCCGAACGAAGCTGGCGTAACCACCAAAAAGCTTCATTATGATGGCAAGTCGGACATCGAACAGTAATTGTTGGCAATGTTTTTATTTGTTCGACGTCTTCAACAATAATGAGTTCCCGTTCAACTCGTTTATCTGTTTTTATGAGGTTAGATGCGAGTGGATCATTTTTTTCCGCACCACAGATAGCGCATACAAATACCCCATTTTGATTTTTTAGTAATTTGCCACATTTCTCACAGAACATGTTAATAGATGTTTCTGTCCTGATGATAAAAAGGATGGCATTGGAAGTATAATGAAAGTCGTTCCTTCTGTGCATCAGCAGCGCAGACACTCATTATATCCTTTTTCTTTTACGAGCTTTAATATCTCTCTCGGATTCCCATGACATTTAAATTCACCATTTATCATGACATGACCTTGGTCTGCATCAAGGTAATCAAGGATATAGCCTGTGTGCGTTATGATAAGACCACTTGTGGTACGTTTTGGAAAGGGAAGTTTCTTTTGTAGAAGAAATGCAATTGCTTCTCCCATCAAGTGGATGTTTTCAATATCTACTCCACTTTCTGGCTCGTCAAGTAACACCAGTGATGGGTGTTGAATCATCATCTGAAGAATTTCGCTGCGCTTAATCTCCCCTCCTGAAAAACCTTTATTGAGATCCCTTTCCATGAAATCGTTCATCTGCATATATTGAGAGGCTTTTTTAATGATCTCTTCTGTTATTGCTTCATCATCTGATCCAATGGTATCTAATAGTTTGCCTAATTTGAGTCCTGATATCGTTGGTGGACGTTGAAACATCAGACCAAGGCCAAGCTTTGCCCGCTCATTCACTGGTGCTTTTGTAATATTTACACCATGAAAATGAATTGATCCTTGTGTTATGACATATGCGTCAAATCCCATCAAAGTCATAAGAAGGGTAGATTTTCCCGAACCATTGGGCCCCATGAGTACGTGCGTCTCTCCCTGTTCGATTGTCAGATTAATTCCATGCAATATCTCTTTCCCTTCAACTTCTACGTGCAGATCTTTAATCGTAAGCATGAGTTCCCTCTTATTTGTATATGTAAACGTAACTCTCTCTTATAAATGAGATTCTTACTTTGTACTCTTCATTGTTTTTCTTTTGTAACTGTTCACCCACCCACCAGCACCTAACTGGATACTGGAAAATAGGCAATTTACATGAGATCTGATTCAGATATTCCCATCATCTCACAGGCTGTTTTTGTGTCCATTCCACTGGATATCAGTTTTTTGGCAGCTTCGATTAACCCTCTCTTCTCCCCTATCTTAATTCCTCTTTTCTCTCCTCTTTCTTCTGCTAGTCCCTCCCTGACTTCCAGATCCCATAGGAACTTTTCTCGTTGCTGGGCCTCATATACTTCGTTCTCATCCAAGCTCATGTGTTCCAATCTGCTGACTGCTCTACCTATACATGCATCCTGTTTTGCCAGTGTTTTCATCTCTTCCCTCGTTTTGCTTTTGAAAAATTTCATCCAGTTAGCAAGCTTCTCATTCGACTCGACTATCGTAATTTCTTCGATGCGCCCAATATCGATAAAGTGAAATTCTTCTTTATCAGTTAGAATATGCAGTGGTTCTCCATGACACTCCATGAGTTTATAAGAAGAGTGAGCATGGGGAAAGAAACGATCAGTATCCTCTAAAATCGTTATTGAGATCGTTTTTTTCAGCGCATAGTGTTTTTTTCCTCTTAAAGGCTGAAATACAAAAAAATCAGCCCAGTAGTAGAGAATGCGATCAATGTATTCCTTATGAAAAAGAACCTGCATCTCAATGTCAATGCGGGTTCCATCATCAAGCTTTGCAGTAATATCCAGAATTGCTGTCTTTAAATCCTCACTTTTCCGAGGAATTTCCTGAAGAAGAAACGAAACATCCCTAATTTTTATCAGTAAAATGGCACTGAGTAGAGAGATCAAAACCTGCTTATTGGCTTCATCTCCAAAAATCCGTTTAAAGACGTAATCATTTAGCGGGCTCAGAAGTTGCTTCTCCATACATATGGTGTACTCTCACAATTGTAAAAACCCTTTCTGTGGTACATGGCTTATGCAAAT